>DATKUV010000026.1:0-5858 GCA_035530415.1 Candidatus Nanoarchaeia archaeon
GATCAAAGTATAAATTGCGTACACGTTAATTGTGAACATGGAATCACATTTCATTGTTGCAATAGATAACCAGATCGTTATAACAATGAGAAATTGACCAAACATAAAAATCTTGATACGATAGTCAGGATTCGAAATAAACCGGTAAGTAATGAACACAATCGAAATAACAACCGATTTCGCCTGAAATATGTTGATGGAGATTCATTTCTTATTTTTGTAATTAGAAAAATTTTCTACAGCCAATTCACCGAAAGTGTCAACAAGACTGTCCAATACCCTGTTAGTGATTTCCATAGCTGTCTCGTTTTTGGTAGAGGATGCGGTGTAAATATAACGGACCCTTCCATTGATATTATTAACCGATCTATCAACATATTGGGTTTTAACTAATCTGTCCAGAGTGCCTGCAACACTTGATAAAGGAACCCCTGTCTCTTCAGTTATCTGCGCGGTTGACAGGTCACCTTTTTTCCACAGTACGTCCATGATCCGGGATTCTATAGGACTGAAGAATTTAGTGTACCCTTCATTGGATAGATTAATTCGGTCTAATTTAACCATTGTTTTACAATTAGTGTAAATGGATATAAATGTTATGCAAAGGCTAAGAAATAAATATAATGCAAATATTTATTTATTCAATTATCAATTCGTAAATAGGAACATGACTATTAAATAAATCGTGACAATTTTCACTCACATTCAAAGAGTTGATAAATGTGAATGCACCTGAAGTGGACCAGCCTGTTTAATCTGGTATTGATTCAAGTTTCAATAATTTCAATTTTAGATCCACTCCACATGAAAAACCTCCTAACCCATTTTTTGAAACAACCCTGTGGCAGGGAATGATTATCGGGGTTTTATTTTTTCCAAGAGCATTTGCGACAGCTCTAACTGCTCTTGGTTCCCCTATCATTTCTGCCAACTGGGAATAAGTGATACAGGTTCTTTCAGGAATAGATCGCACGGCAGCCAATACATTTTGCTGAAACAGTGTGTAACCAGACAGGTCAACATTATAGATCGAAAAATCTACAGTTTCACCTCGAAAGTATCGTAACAGATCTGATGAAACAGGAAGAATAAGCTCTGACAATGAATTATTAAAAATATTTTCAAAAAAACGTACTGAATTGATATTGTTAAATGATGCTTCAACTGCCACCCACATCTTTATAGGGTCTGCATAAAAATAATCTGTCCAGATCTCTTCATCTTTATAAAATATACCATTCGTTGTCATTTACAATAGGCTCGCCTGCGTCAATATTATCATTGGAATTTATACCCATGGCCTGAGTTATGGCATTGTCAAAATCCTTTAAATAGTCTGGGTGGTTAAGACTTCCATAACTGAATTTCAGTCCTGGATCGAATATCTTCTCCATTGTTTCGGTTTCAGGCACGATATCAACCTGAATATTACTGATCTCTACTGCCTTTTCCATTGCTGCCCTGAAATCCCCCAGGCAATATGCGATCCTGTGCCTGTAATTATCCCTGGTCTTTTCAAGATATCTTGCTAATCGCTTGCTTTCAAGTCTATGAAATTCACGTTTTATCTGGGGTACATCACACCGCCCCAGCATGAACTGATAGTTCATGAACGGATATTCTGTATCCAGTTCCCTTGGGGTTACTCCGCATGTCCCGAATACTACAACATGAACCTGGGTTTCATCAAGATGCTTGAATATTATACTGTCAAATATCTTGTGAGAAGGACTCTCATGATAGGGCTTTGCTTTAGAACAGGGCAGAAATATACAGATATCCTTTGTGGGCGGTTCATATTCTGTAAGAATCCATTCCACAGCTCTTGTCATGTCTGGGTGTTTGATCACCTTTTCACCTATCAAAGGTTCATCAGATCTTTCTTGCTCAGGGATTATCACGTTTTCTCCAATCTTATCGTGAGGGATATGCCCTCGGATCAGCACATCTTATCAGGGGTTTTGAGATATGCCTCCTGGCGCATGGCGGCACTTCATAAATTCCAGGTGTTATATTTCTTTTTATGGGATGCCTGATAACTTCACTACTTTTTGTACTACAGTTTTTACACCGGTAACCCTGGCCTTTACCCGCTGATTTCATGCGTTTGCTGCAAGCCGGACATAAAGGATTAAGTGTTGTTTCAGGATTTACCATCTCTATAATGTCAATCTTCTCAATATTCAATGTTCCTTTTTTATATCCGCCGCAGACTTTTACTTTATCTCCTGGCATCAATTCACCGATCAGGTTCCTGAAACCTTTAGTGGGTTCGAATGCTGCACATTCTATCCTCTCAGACCCTTCAATGGTAAAGAACATATGACCACCTTCGATCTTTCTTGGTATATCCACTACCATGCCCGTGACAATATAGGACACCTCTTCTTGAAGATCATTAATTTCGCTGGATTTCAAGTGAAGGTCAGTTCCCTGGTTGGTCTTATAAAGGACTATATGACCGATGGGCTCTGATACTATAATCTCAAATGCCTGGTGGATAGCGTTAATATCATCACCCCGTATCCCGAAAAGCACCGGGTCCGGGGAATGGGGCGCAAATACAACAGTATCATTTGATATATCAACTGTATCCCAGGTACCTGGATACGTTTCCATATCTGCCTTGAATACTGATTCCCGATCGATTTCCCTGGGAGTACCAAATTTCTCTGGTAGACGGTATGCGATCAACTCGTAAGTATGATCAGGCAGCCCGCAAACAATTGACCCGCATGCAGCCAATGCACCGATCAAACCCCGCTTGTTTTTATAACCACGATGTGTCAGGCCGTATTTATTGATAAATGCCAGAGCTGTATCAATTCTCAGAACATCACGCATGGCCTGCCACATGAACTCTTCCAGCTCTTTTTTGAAGCCCTGGTCTTCAGGTTCTTTCAAAAAGACAATGCCGGGATTGGTATTATCACAGTCAAAATCGGCCATTTCTTCAACCAGGGATGTGGTAATATCAATAATAATTTGCTCATCGTCAGGACAGACGTCGATTTCCAGTGCCAGTGCGGCATTTCCCCGAGTTTTATATTTAATATTAGGATTTAGCCTGATCAGGTTAGGAAATCCCTTAAGTGTTCCAAATGCCTGGAGCTTTTCAATGAGCACAGCTGTGAGATATGTTGTACACATCCCGTCTTTTGAATCTGTATCATCGATCCCGACAATCATAAAATGGTTCCAGTAAACACGGTCCTGGCTGAGCCTTCCATAAATGCATAACCCCCGTCTATGGTGATGTTGAGAATGCCACCAAGGGTGTTGACCTTAATTTCAACTCCTGTCATACCAAGTTTATGAGCAATTACGGCCGCAGCTACTGAACCTGTACCGCAGCTTAGGGTCTCACCTTCAATTCCTCTTTCATAGGTGCGTATATTCAAATGACCTTCAGCAGCAAGATTGACAAAATTCACATTGGCACCTTTTGGAAATATATCATGATATCTAACAGAAGGTGCAATGGCATCTAAATCAATCCCTTCCAGATCATCAACAAATATTACTGCGTGGGGTACGCCTGTATTTACAGCTGATACTTCCATACCTTCCATCATCACATTGATGAAATCTCCTTCACCCCTGGCAGGTATGTCCTTTTTATCAAACATGGGCTCCCCCATATTCACTTTTATCCATGCCGTATCCCCCTGAGATTTAACATCCACAGGCATTATACCTGCCATTGTTTCAACCGATGCACTACCTTCTGAAATATACCCGGCGTCAATTGCGAATTTAACCAGACACCTGATACCATTACCGCACATTTCAGCTTCAGAACGGTCTGGCTGGAAAAGCCTCATCTTCAGATCTGCAGAGTTGGATCTTGATAAGAACAATACTCCATCTCCACCTATACCGAACCGACGGTCACAGTATTTTTGGGCAAAACCAGGTTTGGCATTGTCGGGAACGACCTCTTTGTTAAATTCATCGATGATTATGAAATCGTTACCATTTCCATGAATTTTAGTGAATTCGATCATATGGGCTGAAATCTGTAGATGTTGGTATAAAGGTTTCGACAGGTTAAACCTATCAATTTCTTAAATTATTATGAAAGTGTGATAGTACCTGGGTGAAAACGTAATTCTTACTTTATTCCGGTTTTGAACTAAATGAAAAAATGGACCGGTCGGGAATTGAACCCGAGGCCTCTACCATTCAGGTCGAACAGGCACAAAACCTGCTCGATTGCCAAGGTAGCGATCTTCCCCTGATCTACCGGCCCACTTTGGGGTGTTCTGTCATATATCCAATATGAAATAAAGCTTTTGTTTGTGGAATCTGAAAAGGTTTTTATCATATTATTCTAAATTTAGCCTGAGGATCAGATAACATCACATCACATTCAAGGAGATTTTAATGTTTACCATAAAGAACCATTTGGAAAAGCGCGATAGGCATCTTATTATTGCAGGAATAGATACAGTTTATCTTGCTGAACAATACGGAACACCGTTGTATGTTACCAATGAACAGAGGATCAGGGATAATTTTAGGCGATATAAACAGGCATTTCCAGAAGCAGATCTGTATTATGCTGCTAAAGCCAATGGTAACTTTACAATCCTGCGCATCCTGGCTCAGGAAGGAGCCGGAGCTGATGTTTTTGGTGATGGTGAACTTTACCTGGCACTGCTGGCAGGGATACAAAAAGAGAAGATATTATTCAACGGTAACTCCAAAACAGATAAGGAATTAGCGATGGCTGTGGAAACCGGAGTACGCGTCTCAGTGGATTCCCTTGATGAGTTGCACACATTGAGTCAGATCGCCTCGTCACAAAAAAAGACTGTTGATATCGCATTCAGGGTTAATCCTGATGTCTCCCCAAAGACCCATCCCAAGATCAGTACAGGTCTTAAAACCTCTAAATTCGGGATACCTCATGAAGAAGTGGTGGAAGCTTACAAGGAAGCGGTAGAGCTTGCAGGGATCAATCCAATAGGTATGCACTGTCATATCGGCAGCCAGATACTTGATACATCTCCTTTTGGTGAAGCAGTCAACCGTATGATGGACCTGGTGGAACAGGTTACACGCATGGGAGTAAAACTTGAGTTTTTAGATATCGGTTCCGGTTTAGGTATACCATATAAAAAAGGCGAGGTAGCACCCACACCACAGGATTTGGCTGATAAAGTCCTCCCCATATTTAATAAACGTTCAAAAGCCATGGGTGAGAACCTGAAACTGATCCTCGAACCTGGTAGATATATTGTAGGGGATACAACAATCCTGCTAACCACGGTAAATACTGTCAAGGAAGCAGCTAAGAAGTTCGTAGGTGTTGATGCAGGATTTAACCTGCTGATAAGACCTGCCATGTATGACAGCTACCATCATATAGTAGTGGCTAACAAGGTGGATGCGCCTGTGTCAGGTATCTATACTGTAGTAGGTCCTATTTGCGAGACCGGGGACATTCTGGCCAAAGACAGGGAACTACCTATGTGTGAAAAAGGGGACATTATTGCAATCCTTGATACCGGAGCGTATGGTTTTAGTATGAGCAGCCAATACAATGGGCGTCCCAGATGTCCAGAATTGCTGGTAAATGACGGGCATGTGGATGTAATTCGGAATGGCGAAAAATTCGATGATCTTATGGCAAACCAGCTGGTTCCAGGCAGATTCCTATAATTCGACAAATATAAATGTATTAGAAATGTAAATGGGCTTATCTCATTATCATATTGGAGCGATAATCTTTGGCAGTCAGTGTAAATCGAAATAAATGCGGATATTGTGGTGCTTGTGTTAGTGTGTGTCCTCCCGGTGCCCTTGAATTAATTGAAACCTGGATCGAAGTGGATGATACATGCAATAACTGC
>DATKUV010000027.1:0-2319 GCA_035530415.1 Candidatus Nanoarchaeia archaeon
GGGTAGCCAGATGGGTTTCCCCGAACAGGGGTTTGGTGATCTCATACACCTTGCGGTGTACAAAGTCCTCGTTCATGTATCCTAGTGAGTGAATATATTCATGCAGAAGCACATGAAAAGCATAGGGCTTGTACAGTTTAGGATCGGTCTCTTTGATCCGCAGAAGTGGGATCTTGTTCATGACGATCATATTGGAACCCATGGTGAAGAAGGCACCTAAGAACCCTTGGGGATGGTTCCCGAGATTTGCCAGTCCCAGCATGAGACCTCCACGGCTTTGTGTCTCTTTTTCCCAGACAGCTTCCTTAACCACTTCGAAGATGTCTGCCAGGGTTTGGGCTTTTTCAAGCCGGATGGCAAAATCAATCATTTTCTTGGGTTTTTCATATGTCATTTGTATATCCAACATTGATCTGTTCGAACATATACGAACATATATTTAATTGGAACTAATGAATATATATCTTTTGGTAAATGGATCAGCATCCAAAAGACCCAGCACGAAATGCAGGATTATCAATACAAGGTAGACTACCAGATTATCCCCCAATACTGACCGGATCCTGGACAGCACTTCTTTGAACCTGAAAGCAGCGCCAAAAGATCCTTATTTGTTTTCCATGGCATTTCGGGCAGATTTCAAGAAATAACCGAACCTAAGAAAATTTACAATAGGTCACCTCGTAAGATACAAAAAAAAAAAATTAGATATATTTCTCTGCCATTTCACCGATCACAGGCAGGTGATATTCTTCACCTGAATAGGCTTTATACATCAGGAATATCCAGAGTACAAGAGCAATTAGTGGAAATAACAATCCTGCTATGATCGCAATGATCCATCCGATAATTGGTACAATAGCAATAATGGACAATATAATGCTAAATGCGATAAAAGCAATGCTTAAGATTATCGATTGCATGGCATGGAACATGACAAATTTGCTTTTACCAGGTTTATCCTTTTCTATAAGATAAATGATAAGACCTGATACAAGACCCAGGGCATATGCTACAGCAGCCATCAGATTATTATTATTATTATCTATAGTAGTTTCAGTTTCATTCATATTTTTACACTTCCTAATTTCATGATGAAGTTATAAAAAAGGTTCTTTTTCAAACTATTTATACTTATTCAGATTTTGGGGCATGTGTTCATTTAAAGGTCTTTTGTTAGCCAATCCATCAATGGCATCATTCTTTGGCAATATCACTTCAAGACCTTAACTCCGCTGAAATAGGGAATATCATTATCATATTTTAATAATTGTTGGATTATTTTACTATCATGGCAGGAACAGCATTTGAAAAAAGAATATTTGATGAGCTTGCTCATATAAAAGAAGAATTAGATGAAATAAAGAAACATGTAAAAGAAGGGTACGAAAATAGTGAGAGTGGCATCTTTCAGTATTAACAATCTCTAATAATGTCTGGGATATAAAATTCCATACCTCTTGTTATACGTTGTTTCGCACCCACTCAAACTTCATCCATCACTTGTTTGACAATCCTAATTTATTTCACAGGCCATATTGGAGCTAGGGTTCTTCCATATACTTCGTTCAGCACTTGAGCCAGGGCAGTATACATCGCTGATAGTCCGCAGATGATTCCCACATAACCCGCAATATGTTTTATCATTGTACTCCCTGTAGCGTCTCCAAGAGCCAGCAGGAAGAACAATAAAGCCAATAATCCAAATACGAACTGTAGTGCTCTATTGAGCTTTAATGTCCCTACGAACATTACCAAAGTGAATAAGCCCCACATAAACAGATATGAAGCCATCGCAGAGCTTTCAGGAGGAGTACCCAATCCAATCATTGGCATCACAATTAAAGCAACCAGAGAAAGCCAGAACATACCATAGGATGTAAATGCTGTCGTTCCAAATGTATTGCCTTTCTTCCATTCCATGATCCCTGCAAAAACTTGTGCCAGGCCGCCGTAAAATATTCCCATAGCCAGTATCATTGTTCCTAAAGGAAAAAGACCTGCATTATGTAGGTTTAATAGTACCGTCGTCATTCCAAAACCCATCAAACCGAGAGGTGCTGGGTTGGCAGTGGTATCTTTTATCTTTGTTGTTACTTCGTGGACTTCTTCCTTAGATTTTATTTCCTTCTGCATTTTTCCTACCTCCATTTTATACTTTTTTCAATAATTGAATGAATATGTTAACTGTTTCCGCGTGCATATTTGAAAATTGTTCTAATTTATAGAGTATATCGTTGATATACATTACAGGGTGAAGTTTCATATCTCAGTCCAGGGTTTCAGATCAACATATTTGATTGCGATCTAATGACTGAT
>DATKUV010000028.1:0-7404 GCA_035530415.1 Candidatus Nanoarchaeia archaeon
CGAGCAACAATTAAAAATGATCGATTTGATGGTCGACCAAGGAGAATTTCCGTCCGCTAGTGAAGCAATCAGGGCGGCTATAAGAGACCTGATAGATCAAAGGAGTGAAAAAATTATCCGTAACCTTCAACTGATGGAACGGATAGGAACAAAATTAACTGCATGAATAACCAGAGGGGATGAAGATGCAAAATATTGTACAAGAAGCATTAAGAAATTCGGAAAAAGAAAAGCATGTTAGACAAAGTCTCCAGATCGAAGATATGGGAGAGGATTTCGGAGATCCGAAGATTGTAATAGTAGGATGTGGTGGTGCGGGAAATAACACCATTAACAGACTATATAATATGGGTGTTCAGGGAGCAGAGACCATAGCAATCAATACGGACAAACAGCACCTTGAGATGATCCAGGCCGATAAGAAGATATTGGTAGGAAAATCACTCACTAGAGGCCTTGGCGCTGGCGGTTATCCTGAAGTAGGCCGCAGAGCAGCAGAACTTGCAAGAGGCACATTGGAAGAAGTCCTGAAAGGCGCTGACCTGGTATTTATTACTGCAGGCATGGGCGGCGGTACAGGTACTGGGGTCGCACCTGTGGTCGCTGAGATCGCTAAACAACACGACGCAATTGTAGTCGGTATGGTGTCAAGTCCATTCAGAGTCGAAAGAGCACGGGCAATAAAAGCAGAAGAGGGTCTGGAAGAATTAAGAAAAGCAGCTGATACAGTCATAGTTCTTGATAATAACAGGCTGCTGGATTATGTACCTAACCTGCCGATCAATCAGGCATTTTCAGTGATGGATCAATTAATTGCCGAGACCGTTAAAGGTATTAGCGAAACTATTACGTCTCCATCGTTGATCAACCTGGATTATGCTGACGTCAAGACGATTATGGGATGCGGTGGCGTAGCAGTTATGCTGGTAGGCGAGGCCAGAAACCAGGATAGAGGTGACTCGGTCGTACGAGCAGCCCTGAACCATCCACTACTCGATGTGGATTACAGAGGAGCAACCGGATGTCTGGTTCACATAACAGGCGGGCCAGATCTAACATTATTAGAGGCCGAAGAAGTAGCTTCAGCTCTGACATATGAACTTGATGATCGTGCAAATGTTATTTGGGGTGCAAGAATCAGCAAGGAATATGAAGGTCGGGTACGTGTCATGGCAATCATGACAGGGGTCCAATCTCCACAGATTCTTGGTTCTCAGTCACAGGCTGTACGACATAGCGAAATGACAGGTATGCCTGAAAGAAACCATGTTACATCAAGAAACAACGGTTCAATTATAGACGTAATCCCAATGCATTAAGACAGGGATCAATCAGGCTGACAATTCCGTCAGCCTGTTCTTTTTTTATTTTGGTATATAAAGTATAAATTTCTCATCTAGTAAAATACGTAGTTCGATACTTTTTTATATTTTAAACTTAATTATAAGGGCGCAACTATCTACTATTTGGTAGGAGAGAAAATAATGACCAGAAGGGATCGTTTTATTTGTTAATAGAGACATTCGATTTTTAGACACTACGCTCAGGGATGGTGAACAAACACCCGGCGTATCGCTTTCTACTGAAGAAAAAGTTTTGATTGCCTGCAAACTCGATGCCCTTGGCGTTGACATTATTGAGGCTGGTTCTGCTATTACTTCTGAAGGAGAAAGGGAATCGATCCGAGCTGTAGCCAGGGAAGGACTTAGTGCTGAGATCTGCAGTTACTGCCGCGTAAAAAAAGAGGATATAGATTTTGCATTGGGCTGCGAAGTGGATTCAATCCATCTGGTGGTCCCGGTATCTGATCTCCATATCAAAAGCAAACTTAAGAAAGACCGGGAAACCGTTAAACAGATGGCTGTGGATACCACCGAGTATGCAAAAGATCACGGTCTGATCGTTGAATTAAGCGGAGAGGACGCCTCACGTGCAGACATGGATTTCCTGAGATCACTATATAGTGCTGGGATCGACGCGGGTGCGGACCGGCTCGTTTTCTGCGATACTGTAGGCTTATTGGTTCCGGAAAAAGCTTTTGAGATATTTACTGACCTCTCAACACTTGACAGGCCATTAGCAATACATTGCCACAATGATTTCGGCCTGGCTACAGCCAATACGCTATCTGCATTAAGAGCTGGGGCTTCAGAGGCTCATGTAACCATAAACGGTATCGGTGAGAGAGCAGGAAATACGTCCCTTGAAGAAGTGGTACTGGGGCTGGAAACCCTTTACAGCTACCAGACCCGAATCAAATGCAAGGAATTATACATCACCTCCAGGCTGGTCAGCAGACTTACCGGACTGCTTGTGGCTCCAAACAAAGCTATTGTAGGGGGAAATGCATTCACCCATGAAGCGGGCATCCATGTACATGGCCTGATAGCTGACACTTCCACCTATGAACCCATCAAACCTGAAAGTATAGGCAGGGAACGCAAGATCGTATTAGGCAAACATGCAGGAAAAAGTTCAGTGATCCTGGCCTTAAAAGAACTGGGTCTTGAAGTGACAGATGCGCAGATGGAAGAGATAGTACTCAGGATAAAAGATCTGGGAGATAAAGGCAAGCATGTGACCGATGCTGATCTGGAGATCATTGCAGAGACTGTGTTAAATATTGCATCTGAATCAAAAGTCAAACTTGAAGAACTTACCGTAGTGTCAGGTAATAAAGTGACACCTACTGCTTCTATAAGGATGAAGGTCAATGGAGTGGAAATAGTAGAAGCAGGGATAGGGGACGGGCCCGTAGATGCCGCTATTTCAGCCATCAGAAAAGGTATTTCAGGAGTTGCAGACATCAGGCTGGAAGAATATCATGTAGATGCAATAACTGGAGGTACTGACGCTTTAGTAGAGGTATGGGTCAAACTTAGCAGGGATGGAAAATCCATTACAGCCAGAGGTGCAAGGACAGATATTATTATGGCATCTGTGGAAGCGGTTCTTGAAGGTATAAACCGACTGATGAAATAACCTTATTATAATAACATTAAAGTAGGAAAACTATCACCTGAATACGTTAAGCTATTTATTATTAAGAAATTTAAAAAAATAATTGCCGGAGGAACTTGTAGATGGGAAAAAAGACCAGAATGACCGGGGCGAGAGCCCTTATCGAATCTCTGTACGCCGAAAAAGTGGATGTGATTTTTGGATATCCTGGCGGTGTACTGCTACCCATTTATGATGCGCTTTTCGATGCAGATATCAAACATATTCTTGTCAGGCATGAACAGGCAGCTGCACATGCGGCTGATGGATATGCCAGAGCCACAGGTAAGGTGGGCGTGTGCCTGGCTACTTCAGGACCAGGAGCTACTAATCTTGTTACAGGTATAGCTAATGCGTACATGGATTCAGTACCCATGGTCGCTATTACAGGCCAGGTCCCCAGGTCAATGCTGGGGAATGATGCCTTCCAGGAAGCAGATATCACAGGGATCACACTTCCAATCACCAAACATAATTATCTTGTCCAGGATGTGAAGGACCTGCCCCGAATAATTAAGGAAGCCTTCCATATCGCGTCTACCGGAAGACCGGGACCTGTCCTTGTCGATATTCCTAAAGATGTTACCACTGATGAACTTGATTTTAAATATCCGGATAAAGTAGATCTTCGCGGGTACAAGCCTACAAAAGCAGGTCACAGACAACAAATAAAAAGGGCAGCTGAAGCCATTTCCAAAGCTAAAAAACCTGTGCTTTACGTTGGTGGGGGCATCATTATTTCCGACGCCAGCTCCGAACTGCTTGAACTGGCAGAGACAATACAGGCACCTGTTACCACCACTCTGTTGGGTAAAGGTGCATTTCCAGACACTAATCCCCTGTGTGTAGGGATGCCGGGAATGCACGGTACCAAGTACGCCAATTTTGCGATCCAGGAATGCGACCTGTTAATCGCAGTTGGGGTCAGGTTCGATGACAGGGTTACTGGCAAGATAGATTCTTTTGCACCCAATGCAAAGATCATTCACATAGATGTGGATCCTGCAGAGATCAGCAAGAACGTACGGGTAGATATCCCTGTTGTTGGAAATGCAAAATCCATATTAAAATTACTTGTTGAATTTGTAAAAGAAAACCTGCAAGGTAATGTCAATACCAAAGAGTGGAATAAAAAATGGGGAAAATGGAAAAAAGAGTATGTTCTTCATTACGTCCCTGATAATAAATTGAAACCTCAATATATCATTGAACAGATAAGCGAGATGTATCCAGACAGTATCATTGTAACAGAAGTAGGTCAGAACCAGATGTGGGCAGCCCAGTATTTCAAATTTACCAAACCAAGGACATTCATATCATCAGGGGGTTTAGGTACCATGGGATATGGTTTCCCGGCAGCCATGGGAGCTAAAATGGGGCAACCAGATAAGATCGTGTTTGATATTGCAGGGGACGGTTCGTTCCAGATGAGCAGCCAGGAACTTGCCACCGTGGTACAGAACGATATCCCGGTAATTGTAGCTATCCTGAATAATGGATTTTTAGGAATGGTCAGGCAGTGGCAGGAATTATTCTTTGATCGAAGGTATTCGCATACATGCATTGACGGCAGCGTGGACTTTGTCAAACTGGCAGAAGCATACGGTGCACTGGGTTTGAGGGTTACCAAACCTGATGAGGTCAGGTCGGCATTAAAAGAAGCAGTGGATTCAGGTAGGCCCACTATTATTGATTTTGTTATCGAGAGGGAAGAAAATGTATCCCCGATGGTCCCGGCAGGTGCAGCTATCAATGAGATACTTGATCTGGAGGTTAAAGAATGAAACATACACTTGCTATTTTAGTTGAAAATAAACCAGGTGTACTGACAAGGGTTGCAGGATTGTTCAGCAGAAGGGGGTATAATATTGAAAGTCTTGCCGTAGGTGTCACAGACAATCCAGACATATCCAGAATGACAATTGTAGTTTCAGGTGATGACCATGTCCTGGAACAGGTGTCAAAACAATTGAACAAGCTTATTGACGTCATCAGGGTCAGTGACCTGGCACCTGATGAGACGATAGAACGCGAACTGGCCTTTTTTAAGGTGAAGGTGGATAAAGGGAACCGTTCCGAGATCATGCAGATCGTGGATGTATTCAGGGCCCAGATCGTGGATGTTGGTGTTAAGAGTCTTATAGTGGCAGTTACCGGAACTGATGATAAGATCGAAGCCATTGAACAGCTTTTGCGAAATTTTGGCATTATAGAAGAAGCCCGAACAGGTATGATCGCAATGAACAGGGGATCCAAGTTAGTAAAACAGGATTAATGGCCCCTTATAATTGGTTAGATTTATCTAAAATTTAGAATATCAAATACAGGAGAGTTAATAAATGGTAAATATGTATTACGATTCGGATGCTGATCTAAGTATCCTGAAAGACAAGACTATAGCAGTCATTGGTTATGGAAGTCAGGGTCATGCCCAGGCCCAGAATCTTAATGATTCAGGTATGAAAGTGGTTGTAGGACTTAGAAAGAACAGCAGTTCATGGGCACAGGTTGAAGCTGATGGATTGACTGTAATGACTCCAGCAGAAGCTGCAGCCGCAGCAGATATTATCCAGATGTTGGTACCTGATGAGATCGCGGCAGGGATCTATGATGCAGAGATAGCCCCTAACCTCAAATCTGGAAATGCACTATGTTTTTCACATGGATTTAATATTCACTACAATCAAATAGTACCGCCCAAGGATGTGGACGTGTTCATGGTAGCTCCAAAAAGCCCAGGACATTTGGTAAGGCGAACATATACCGAAGGAAATGGAGTGCCAGGATTGTTGGCAGTCCATCAGGATGCTACGGGAAATGCCAGAAAGATAGGGCTAGCCTATGCAAGAGGTATCGGATGTACAAGAGCAGGTGTAATTGAGACCACTTTCATGGAAGAGACTGAAACAGACCTTTTCGGCGAGCAGGTGGACCTGTGCGGCGGGTGTGCAAGCATGATCAAAGCATCTTTCGAGACCCTTGTAGAAGCTGGATACCAGCCTGAGATCGCATACTTCGAAACCTTGCATGAATTGAAGCTTATTGTTGATCTGATCCATGAAGGCGGGCTTGCCAAGATGTGGTATTCTGTATCCAACACTGCAGAATACGGCGGGATGACAGTTGGACCCAAGATCATTAATGACCAATCAAGGGCTGCAATGAAGGAAGCTCTTAACAGGATCCAGAACGGTGAGTTTGCTAAGGAATTTGTGCTTGAGGGAAGGGCTAATAGACCGGTATTAAATGCTTTGGAAAGGCAGGAGCATAACCATCCCATTGAAGTGGTAGGAAAGAAGCTCCGCGCAATGATGCCATGGCTCAATCCTAAGTAATTCAACTAATGGGGCATTTTGCCCCATACAATTTTCTCTTTTTTATTGTAGTTCACATTTGAATTGTTATGCAATAACTGATGGAATTGAAGCCTGTATATTATACCGTATAGATGGGATCCCTATAGCAGTTAGAACATCCCAGATTCGATTTTAAGAATAATCAAGTAATTAGCACACCCTCTTCCAGATCTACTGTTTTAGTCACTATAATTGACCCTGAAGCCCATCAGCAATTAAATTCAATCGAAATAGCAAGAGCTAAATCGTTAATTAACCAGTGTGTTTCATAAAACTGCTAAGAGATCTTCAATACTTGTTAATACTTCTTTTGTAGTTGTTATTTTCACATGAATATTTTTATATCCAGGAATACCATTCAAAGTCTCATCAGATACCAGTGCATTAGACCAGGGACTGTTAACCATAAACCCTATACCTTTTTGCTCATCTCTTGGAGAGGTCCGGGCTTTTACCACTACATTTCCCCACTTTGATTTTAGCAAAACATTAGATTCTTTGCTAATACCCATACGCTTCATCTCTGTATTATCAAGAATGATCACCGCAGACATTTCCATGCATTCCGGGCCGAACCTATCTTCTTCACATATTGAAGCCTGAAATACATCCCTGTATGTAACAATAATAATATCATACTCAGGGGCTTTAATAAATTTTCCAATATCCATCAACCCAACTCCTCCATGATCCGCCTGATAATTGCCTCATCAGACAGGCCACTATTTTCGATCAAAGATGAAATTTCCTGGGTTTGGCCGTCCAATCTGATGGCGGTTCCACCGACCTCAATACCTGAAACCAAGCATGGAATGATTATATCTGCTACTTTTGATGTCAAATTCGTGCATGGGTCTATCAATATCACAGGAATATTTTTTAATCTCCTTGATACGGATGCTGGAAGACTTGTTAAAGGGTCAGAACCAACAATTACAGCAACATCTGCCCCATTTTTAAGTTGTTCAATAACAGAAAATTCAACACCAGATCTAATTCCTCTTTCCGTGAATTTTACCCTGTGAACGAATCCTGTCTTTTCAAACAG
>DATKUV010000029.1:0-2084 GCA_035530415.1 Candidatus Nanoarchaeia archaeon
CATTAATATATCCTAAATATATTATTTATGAATAATTTGAAATATAATGAATTCAAATATAGTGATTCCTGTACAATAATATTTTCATTTAGGAGTGAGAGGATGAAAAATAAATCAATTATTTGCTATTACATCTATCTGTGCTTTGACAATACAGTCATCAAAACCCAGCATTAGTAACACTCATAGATGAAGGCATGAATATTTTCAACACTTTTTCCTTGATTTGAATAAGTGTTCCAAATTTAATGAGAAATTTATACTTTATATACCATAAAATATACTGATCTGCTATTATCTATGATAGATATATCCGCAATTACTGAACTTCCTTTTTTGAAGCTTGAGCAGATGGCATGGTATCATTTTCTTTTCTATGGATTCATGTTCATCCTGATTCTTCGACTAGTGGTTTTATGTTCTCTTTCCTTAATGTACACATTGTTGAAAATAAAAGATGACATTAAAATTTTGAAAAAGGAAAGTGACACATTCATTCCTTTTTCGATAATTGTCCCTGCCTATAATGAAGAGGTTACCATATCCAGCTGTATAGAATCCATGTTGAATTTGGACTATCCCAGCTACGAGGTGATCGTTGTGGATGATGGTTCCAAAGATAAGACCTTAAACGAAGCATCAAAATTTTTAATGAAGGGAGTCCAGGTCATACATCAGGAAAATACTGGTAAACCTGGTGCTATCAATATGGGAATAAAAAATGCTTCAGGAGATATCATTATCACGGTTGATGCGGATTCCAAGCTACATCCCAAATCCCTTAAATGGATATCCAGGCGCTTTTCCAAAAATCAACGCCTTGGAGCAGTTGCTGGTAATGTTAAAATAGATCATTCCCGTGGTGTGCTGAAGATCCTGCAATCACTTGAGTACACAACATCCATCAATCTAGGACGAAAATCCCAATCTCTCTTTCACTGTGTCATGATAGTGCCGGGAGCAATCGCAGCTCTGAAAACCGAGGCACTACATAAGGCAGGATATTTCTCATCAGATACGTTTGCTGAGGATTTCGACATTACCATGAGGATCCTGCAGGCTGGTTACCATGTTGAGTATGAATCACGGGCAGTAGCGTTCACTCAGGCACCGGAAAGCATCGAAGATCTTATGAAACAGAGACGAAGATGGAATCGGGGTATTACCCAGGTCCTGGCAAAATATCAGTGCATGTACATGAATCCAAAATATGGTTTGGCCGGATTAGTAGGGGTTCCCTATATGTGGTTTGAACAGGGTTCGTGCATACTAAATTTTTTCTTACTGTCCATGCTCATCACCTCAGCCTTCATAAATCTGCAAATAACTTCGCTGACCATAGGTATTCTGATCTACTGGGGATTAACGATACTTGTCTCCATCTTTGCAGAACTTATGGATCCGATGCCCAGTATCAGAGAAATTATAATAAGTCCGCTCTATTTACCATACAATATTTTTTTGGATGTAATTAGTATGATGGCATTTATTGAAGAAATATTGAATATTACCATGAAGTGGGAAAAACCAAAAAGGGAGGAAATGTAATAATGGATGTTATACGAGCAATGGGAATTGGCATTTCGATTGTATTTACCATAATTGCATTTTCTGCTATAATCCTTTACCTCTCGTTCAGGATAAAAGAGACGTTTCGGGAAGAAAAGGGCATTAAGAACCAGATCGTTAAAACTGTGTTCCTGCTGGGAATACTGTTCCTGGCTGGAAGCATGTTCTTTTTCTTTGCACAGGCTTTGAACATACCTGAAAAATTAGATACAAATGACGAGAATGTAACAGATGCTGAGTTGGATTTCGATGTGTCCTACCCGGAAACAGTGAATGCTGACGAACAATATATAATTTCCTTCAGAATTTATAATCCCTCATCAAAAACAATTTATAATTCAACCATTCATTTAATAGGATTAGATATTGCTGACATTAAATCAAACTTTAATGTTAATTCTAACGCATTGATTATAAAAGATATATTGCCAGGGGAGAGAAGCGGGTATGTGCAATTGAAAGCACCTTCACAGTCCACTACTCTTAACGGTAAAATTGTACTTCATTCGAATGGT
>DATKUV010000030.1:0-2711 GCA_035530415.1 Candidatus Nanoarchaeia archaeon
AATGCCGAAGAGAACTTCATTGATTTCATACGTAATCGCAAGGGATTAGAAGCAGCGGTGAAGGCATCTAAGGCAGCACACCTGGTTCAGATCGAAGCACTCAAGCAACTCGCGGTCCATGGCAAAATTAAACAGGTCATGGGTTGGATCGATGACTTCCTGGATGTGGGTGAAAAACTCGTTGTCTTTGCCATTCACCACAACGTGATAGATGAACTGATGGAAAAATTTGGGGATATAGCTGTAAAAATTGATGGTCGAATGACCGGTCAGCAGAAGGAGGATTCAAAAGATATGTTCCAGACTTCAGACGACATCAGGCTCCTGATAGGACAGATTCAAGCTGCAGGTACGGGATACACCTTTACCGCAGCCAGCCATGCAGCCATCATTGAACTGCCTTGGACGCCCAGTCAGTTATCTCAAGCCGAAGACAGACTCCATCGTATCACTCAAGAGAACGCAGTCACCATCCATTATCTGCTGGCCCAGGATACCATCGAGGAAAAAATGGCCAGGTTGCTGGACAAGAAAGCAGAGGTAGTGGCAGCTGTCACTGACGGTGAAGATGTGCAACAGGAATCACTATTAACTGAATTAATGAACGAATACCTAAATTAAATACCATGACAAAAGAACAGATCAGACATCAGATGTATCTCAATATACAGGGGTACAACATCTTCCTGACCAAGGAGCACTTGGACACACTGGATTGGCATATGTTACTTGCCAATACCCATCCCATTGACAGACCGGATTTTCGGCGACAACTTGAATCACTTAAACTCATATAATTATGGAAACAAAACTGGACGTATTTGAGAAATTTGACCAGTGTTATCCCAAATTCAAATGGTTCATCGAGAAGCATTTCAAAGATGATGTCATTGAAAAAATTGAATCAGCACGTATTGACCGAAACAATAGATGTCTGCTGAGTATACTGAACATGATCTGGTTTTACCTTCCGGATGACGAGTACAATATCATGACCAATCCCCCGGGATGGTCTGAGTTCTTATATGTAATAACACCTGAATAATGGGACTGAGTCTACAAGATATTCAAACACTTAGGAGAGGTAGTATGATACAATACTACTGTCCAAAGAAAGGATGGGCCAATGCTAAGATCGTTGACATGGGAATTAACTACTTCCACTTGCAAGCCCTTGAAGGAAGTAAAATGGGGCATGCTTGGAAAGAAGATATCTTTGGCATAATGGAATTCAACAAGTACCATCTCTACATACCACCACCTGAGAAAAAACCTGCTTGGATCTGGTGGTGGCTACGGCAGATACTTACCAAAATACTTAGAAAATTACCACAATGAAAGTTAAACAGCTATACGATGACTTCAGTGTCGACTACGCCTTGGAAGGACATAAGAATGTCAGGGATGGCTGGATAGGTGTGGACTGCCCGTTCTGTGTGGGTAAGTCGGGGTACCACCTGGGATACAATATGGATGACGACTACTTCAGCTGCTGGCGTTGTGGTAAACATTCAGCAAAAGAAGTATTAACTAAATTATTAAACGTCGATGAAAAAACTACCAGAATTCTCATTAAGCAATACGGGGGCAGCGATAGCCAACCTCGGATCTCTCTTCACAGGGATACCAAACCGTTCACATTCCCTACCAACTGTGGACCTCTCCAGTACATGCATGAACTCTACCTTCTCGGTAGAGGATTTGATCCAAATAGACTGGCCCGGGACTGGGGATTGCAGGGAACCGGACCCATATCCAACTTGGACGGAGCCGATTACAGATTCCGAATTATTGCACCTATTCAATGGAATGAGGATATTGTATCCTTCCAGGGCCGGTCAATCAGTGATCACGCAGAAGCCAAGTATAAGGCATGTCCTATTAACCTTGAAACGATCCATCACAAACATATTCTATATGGTAACCAGACAAAGTGGAAAAGTACGGGCATTGTCGTCGAAGGGATTACTGATGTATGGCGATTTGGGTCATCGGCCTGTGCCACCTTTGGAATAAAGTACAAGCGTGAACAGCTGCGGATCATTGTCAAATCATTCACCCGGGTATTTATTGTCTTTGATCCGGAGCCACAGGCACAGCAGCAAGCGGAAAAAATGAGATCAGAGATTTATGATTTCATCAGCGGTCCTGAAGTTCATATTGTGTCATTGCAGCAGGATCCTGGCAGCATGGATCAAGACGAAGCCAATTATCTAATCAAACAATTAACATCATGAAAAAACTACTGATTTTATTAATGGTAATTTCCCTGTGCTCATGTGCAACTGGGAAAAGGTATAACTACGCTAAGTATATAAATAGTAAAAACACGGATTATGAAACCATACACAAATAAGACAGATAAAGTAGATGAGCGTAAATGCTTGTATTCTGAAATAAAAGGTAATGATAAAGCACGAAAAAAGGCTGCAAGAAGAGATTCTAAAAAAGCAACTAAGGAGCAGATAGATTAGTGTTTTTATTATTTTATATACATTGTTGTATGACTTTTGGCGAATAAAAAGGACGGATATATTGCGCTCGAACCGCATAAAACTGGCATAGACTCCAATAGGTTTCGAAAACCCTTTTCGCCAATTGCATACAACGTGTACGTAAATACACCATATCCCAGACCACCTGAGATTTGGAAATGTTCTTACAAATCTCCAAAGTACAAGAACCCAAGCAAACAAACTTGGGTGTGTAAT
>DATKUV010000031.1:0-15600 GCA_035530415.1 Candidatus Nanoarchaeia archaeon
GGTCACTGCACTGGCATCAATGCTGCTTGGCGGACTTGTCATTAAACAGTTCCCTGACCAGTTCTCTAATGCGATTCTGTTCCCACTCATGCTGGGTTCTGCTGCTATTGTGGCATCAATCATTGCAGTGTTCTTTGTCAAGATCGGTGATGACGGGAAGATCATGAAAGCACTGTACAAAGGCGTGGCTGTTGCTGCTATAATTAGTCTTGTACTGTTCTATTTCATAACCGATATGCTGATGGGAGATATCAAGTTCTATTACTCTGCCCTTATCGGCACGCTCATTATGGTTCTGATGGTAATAATTACCGAGTACTATACATCTGGCTCATACAGGCCTGTGAAATCCATCGCAGATTCCTCACAGACCGGTGCCGGCACCAATATCATTACCGGTCTTGCCGTGGGTCTTGAAAGTACAGGCATGCCTGTCATCGTGATTGCAAGTGGTATTCTGGGAGCATTCTATGTTGGCGGAGGTTTTGTCCCCGGACAGGAGATTGTTGGTCTTTACAGCATAGCCATTGCAGCAGCTGCCATGCTTTCCACCACAGGTATCATCGTTGCCCTGGACTCCTACGGTCCAATCACTGATAATGCGGGCGGTATTGCCGAGATGGCGAAACTGCCTGAGGAAACCAGGAAGGTCACTGATGCTCTTGACAGTGTAGGTAACACCACCAAAGCAGTTACTAAAGGATATGCCATAGGTTCTGCCGGATTGGGCGCACTGGCCCTGTTCGCAGATTATATTTACAAAGTAGGATTAATGGATAAACCCGAATTACTGAGTCTTTCCAATCCGCTTGTGCTGGTAGGTCTGTTCATTGGCGGACTGCTGCCATTCCTGTTCAGTGCTGTCACTATGAAAGCGGTCGGAAAAGCCGCATTTGAAGTGGTCAACGAAGTCAGGCGCCAGTTCAGGGAAATACCTGGCATCATGGAAGGCACGGCAAAACCAGAATATGGTAAGTGTGTGGACATCGTTACAAAAGCTGCCATCAGGGAAATGGCACTTCCTGGCGTAATGGCTATTGGTGTACCCCTGGCTGTTGGAATGCTACTGGGTAAAGAAGCACTGGCCGGCATGCTTATCGGTATAATTGTAGTCGGTTTGATGATGGCCCTGATGATGGCTAATGGAGGAGGTGCATGGGATAATGCCAAAAAGCTTATCGAGGACGGTGCATATGGCGGCAAAGGCTCAGAGGCTCACAAAGCTGCCATAGTAGGCGATACCGTAGGCGACCCGTTCAAGGATACTTCAGGCCCGGCGCTGAATGCTCTTATCAAAGTAGTGAACATGATCGCGATCCTGTTCTCTGCTCTGTTTATCAATTCCGGGCTGTTCTAAACATAGAATAAGATTTTAGGAAGGGCATTCCCCTTCCTTATTTTTTTAAATAACCTGATTTCAATTAGAATCGGAAAACATCTTCTCACGCACAGGTTCAAGTATCCTGTTCATGTAATCCGCAGCACCGGCTTTCAGGTCCATTGGGTGCAGTTCCTTTGATGCAAAGGCAGCTTCCATCTCCTCATAGGACTCATAATGCAAATCCCCGCCATACTTTTCAGGCCGCACGATTGTAATTTCCTCGTATCGTGGTATGATATGGTATCTGAACAGCGCCAGCACAGAGTTATCAACAATATCTCCTTCCGGACAGAAGGCCTTATTGATCTTCTTTTTCACTTCTTTTTCAGAATCGTCCATGGAAATGAAATTGTTGGCTGAAGATGACATCTTTTTACCGTCCAGTCCCAGCAGGATAGGTGTATGGATGCAAATAGGGGCCTTATAGCCTAAACCGGGTAGTCCTTCCCTTGCCAGCATATGGATCTTACGCTGGTCTATCCCGCCCACGGCCACGTCAACTCCCAGCATCGCAATATCCACGGCCTGCATCAGCGGATAGACCATCTGGGACACCATTGGGTTTTCAGCATTGCGACTTACCTCATCCATGCTGCGTTTGGCACGGTTCAGGGTGGTTACCCTGGCCAGTTTTAATACATTGATCATATATTCGGGTTCCAGCTGGTAATCTGAACCATACACGTATTTCGTCTTATTTTCATCAAGCCCAAGGGCAATGAAACATTCCTTATTAAAATCAGCAATTTTTTTGACCTCATCCAGGGTACCTTTTTCATTCAGGTACGCATGGACATCTGCCAACAGGACAGTTACCTTGAAACCTGCATTTTGCAGGTCAATGAGTTTGTTTACGGTCAGGACATGGCCCATATGAATTTTACCACTGGGTTCATATCCTACATAAGCAGTAGGAGCTTCTTTAGATTCAATAAGAGCTTCAAGTTCTTCCTGTGTTACAATCTCTTCAGTATTGCGCTTAATAAGTGAGAGTCTGTCCATAACTGTTCAACCATCCGGTAGATTCCAGAGTACACTATTTTAGATAATATAAATATATCTACAGCCAGCGCCAGCAAATAATGGGCAATGTCATAAATTAGAATACTCACTGGAAATATATAAAATTCTTCCATCTCCATTGATGATTTATCAAATTTTCAATATAAGTGGTCTCAATTTCGTCTCTGCTGAATACTTTTTCAAATAAATTTATACAAGTTTCTAAACCCTGTTTTCCAACTTCGTCTGCAACAATAAGGTGTGAACGTTTTTTTTTTAAATTGAATATCCAGGCATCACCTTCGACATCTGAATTTTGGCTTCCTTGCTCAACTTTCGTGTGTTTTTATTTATGAATGTCCACATCTCATCAACTTCAAATTGCTCAAGTTTGACCTCCTGAAGAAGAATAGAATTTACCATCTCAGCATGTAAAGCAAGATCTTCTAAAAGGTGACTTATGGTATCTCGATGATGTCCGGTAATACGTTCAATCGATCTAATACCATTTTTCTCTACCAGGTGTTTGCAAATATTAATTATCTCTGATTTGGATAGATGTTTACGATAAAGTGGAGTACCTTTTGTTTCCATGAAAAATGTTTTACAATGATGACAAAAATATCTCTGGTGACCTGTGCGGTACTTACCACGTTTGACTATGTCTTTACCTTCTTCTTTTAAGTGAAACCGGCATTTCTCATTCTGGCATACAACATTAATTTCGCCTCGTGGACGTGCCATAATAATCCCAAATAAAACATATGTCATTCATAACATATTAAGTATTGTATTCCAGGACAATATCAAAAAAGGTTAAAATCATCTAAAATGTGAGTTGTTACAAAGTCTCCAATCTAACTAAAAAAACAGTGAAGCTAAGATTGCTATCATGATAAATTCCCCATCTACTAGTAAGTCTATCGATTTTCCTATTTTTATTCCTTCCTTAGTAAAATACAGGATATACCAATATCCATATACAATTGAAAATATCAAAATGAAAAGATATCTATAAAAAAATGTATGGGAGAATATGACCCAGATAATAAGAGTTGAGTTCAAGAGAAGTAAAAGTTTTTTAGTTTTATTTACCCCCAGAAATACTGGTAATGTAATTACATTATTTAGCATATCGGCTTCAATGTCACGGATATCGAAAAGAACTGTATTAATAAATAATTTAACGAAAAAAAAAGAAAATCAAAGCGATTTTGAGATAATCAAAAGAATGAAAGATTACTGGAATAAAAGTTCCAACTGCAGCCCAAGACAAGGCAACTGATATACTTTTTATGCAAATTATGTCTTTAAACCTAAAATTTGCTATTTTTATACTATAAACTAACCCAATAAAGAAAGGAAAGAAAATAACATAAATAGCAAAAATGGAATGTAAAAGCGATAAATAGAAGGCAGCAGAGGAAAAGATTATAATTATAATTATTAAATAGTTTCTATTTTTGTTTGTAAATTCCGCTCTATCCACCAGATTTATAGAATCTTCTTTTATGTCCGTTAATTTATTGATGCTGTACACAGCAAACGTAATAAAAAATGAAGCAAGAAGTAAACTAAAATCAACACTTATTCCGTAAAGCAAAAACGAAAAATAGGGCAATGAAAAGCCAGTCATTGCAATGAATAATGAACTCACTGTTAAGAATGAAAAATATTTTTCAAATAAAGCCATCAAGCTAATTAGAAGATTTTTACCTTTAATGGAGAACTCATTCTGATAATTTGACATGATAATTGAAAAATTCATTCCCCCATAAAATTGCTTCTTTGCTGTAACTTATCAGATCGTTGCTGTAATCATATGTCCCATCCATACGAAATAATCCTATAGATAAAAAATAATCAGTCACGGTAATTGCAGCTTTCAAATTTTTATTCATTACGAACAGATTAAATTTTGGCTCACTTTTAGTGATCAATTGATTCAAAATTGATTCATCTATTTTGTCAAGCACTTCTTTTGATAATATAAGCTGCACATCAACATTTTTACGTACAAGTTCTTGAAATAGAGATGTGTATTCCGGAACAAATATGGAAGAAACACCCCTTATCTCTTTAGCATTTTTTAATAAGTTGATGAAATTTGAATGTACTTTAAAAATATCGATTTCGGTATCTTTGATAAGCTCAGAATCTTTTAACATTCCGATCTTTTCAATCAAAAGTTCAGGAATTCCGCTCAGGTCATGCTCAAGCCAGAATTCTGTATGTTTTTCTAAAACCTCTGCTGCATCGCTAAAATCCCGCAGTTTTACAGCTATCATCCTGCCGATATTTGTGAGCAAATAATTTTTATCATTATCTTGAAAAGTAAGGTTGTACTTTTCAAGTTCTTTTAGAGCATGTATAGCTGTCGTGGAACTTATTTCCAGTTCATCCCGCAAATGACCCAGCGATTTTTTATCAGCATACAAGCTCATAAGGACATTCCTTCTCAGATCAGAGCAGACAGCTAGGCGTTGGATATTCATATTTTAATTCATCTACATTTCACTTTCATTAGTATATGACATGATTGTAATAATCATATTTATAATTATCAATTCGGTTTAACAATAGTTATATACTATAAATTGTAGATTATTGCTCAGTTTAAGCAATATTTCATGGTGTGAGAATAATTGATAAGTTTTATTAGAATTAATTGAACGCTAGAAAATTTTGATATTGATTGATATGACTGATTACTCAATAGGCATTAAGGTATTTGATGATGTGGTCGAGGCAATTAAAAATTGCTCGAATATAATGTTAATAGGTCCTCCCATGAATGGAAAAGAGACCATCATGAATGATATCGTTTATCAGGCACTCAAAGCAGGGGGTTCTGCAGTGATAGTCAATACCCGGGATACAGGGGAAATTGTGATCGATTGGTTCAATTACAACCATCCGGACATAACCCTGGAGAATCTTAGCATAGTGGATTGCGTTACCAAAACGATGGGTGTGCCAACGATTGATATTGCTAATATCAAAAGGGCATCAAGCCCGGCAGATCTAACCGACATCGGGGTCAAGATCAGCCAGTTCCTTGAATATTTCAGAATCAAAAAGAACACGCAAAAGACTACATTATGTATCAATTCATTATCCACGATTTTAATGTATTCCAACATTCAGACCGTGTTCCGTTTCTTACATGTGTTCACCAACCGGGTAAAGGCCGCCGGTGCCAGAGGTATATATGTAGTGGAAGAGGGAATGCATGACGAACAGGCAATTACGACCTTAAAACAATTGTGTGATGGTATTATAGAGGTCAAATCCGAAAACAATGTAAATTTAATAAGAATAGTTGGTATTTTCCCTAAACCTACTTCATGGTTTGAATTTGAGATTGATAAAGCGAAAGTAATAATTGGCAATGTCCGGGATTGGAATACTTAATGAAAGTTAATATAAAGTGATTGTGGATTATTATGGGCAAAGAACGAAGTAGATGGGAGATTATTTTAGATTTACTTCATGCTGTAGAAAAAGAAAAAAAAATAAAAAAGACACGATTAATGCAAAAAGCACATCTTGATTGGAGAAATTTCAAGAAATATTTTGATTATTTATTAGATAAAAAATTTATTAGCGAGTCAAACCCGGATGAGACCAGTTTTTCACTCACCGAAAATGGAGTTGAATTATTAGATAAGTTGAAAAAGGTAAATGAATTATTGAATTAATGGTAATTCTAAAAATTTTTTACCTTCCGATGTTATTCTAATACCACCATTATTTATTTCTACCATTTGCTGGTATTGAAGGAAATGAATAACTTCCCGAAATTGGTTTTTTGATATAGCAAGACCTTCAATAATTCCTGAACATTTGCTCCAGGTGGAATCCTTTAATATCATAAGAATTTCATCAAGTTGCTTCATGATATTTGTATTATGTAATACACATATAAATATGTATCAATAATACCAACATGTGAACTTATTATATTACTATGATATATGTAATAAACATATGATATTATTCCATAATATTTATTAAATAATGTATAACCTAAAACCTTAACGTGTCTCTAAAATCTCAACGAATGAGGGGTGAATGGGAAATAATTCTGGATCTTCTCAGTGCAACAGCTAAAAATAAGAATGAAAAAAAGACATATATCATGCAGAGTGCCTATCTCCAATGGAAAATTTTTAATAAATATTTCACATACTTGATAGAAAAAGGATTGGTAGAAAAAATTAATTCTGATGAAGATAATTTTGAACTTACTGAAAAGGGCGATGAGTTATTGGGGTTATTGAAAAAAGTTGATAAAATATTGAAAAAATAAATTGAATGAACATTGCTACAGTTTTGCAGACCTTGCAATCGATTTTTTTGGTGTAATATGCACCTGTTCTTTACAGATGTTTTAACTTCATAACCTTTTTTATACATTTCTCACCTAAGTATGTTGTATGTACGATTTGCCCATATTTCAGGGGTGGATTATACTTGACATCTGCGATGCTGTGTAAGGTATCAGAACTGGAAACTATGGATATTGTATTCATAGGCAAGGTTCGGGGGACTGGTCACAGGGTCGGGATGAGATAGAAAATAACTCTAAAATTGGAGGTAAGAAGAATATGAATAAAAAAATAACAGCAATCTTTGCTGCACTCATTATGGTATTGGCGATATATGTGCCAATAGTTGCAGCACAAGATATACCAACAGAAGCAACCGTTTCTGGCGCAGGCACACCACCTGTAATTGAAGCCATCTTTGTCTTGGATGATTCAGGAGATCTAACACATGTGGTACCTGGAACACAGATACTGCCTAACCCAGGCACAGGCTCAGATGAAGTATTAACATCATTCTGGAAGTATGCAGTCGTTTCTGACCCAAATGGAATCAATGATATTATCAAAGTCGAAGAGTACTTGACCAAAGTCGGTGGTGTAGATACACCATTGATGACAACCACACAAGTGACCTCATATGCTGAGGCACAGACAATATTGGCTAGTGCACTGGCTCAGGGCGTTGTAACTCAAGCAGAATATGATAGTGCTATATTTAAGCTGGACCCGTTAAAATTGAACGCAAAAATGTACAAGATCGAGAATTCATTGAATAATCATGATATGCCCGGTGAAATACTTGTTCACTTTAAAGCTATCGATAAATCCGGTGGAACAACCATTGCCTCAGAAGGATTCGATTATCTATCAATAAAGGCTATCGAAACTGACTTCACAGGAATAAATTACGGCAGCATTTTGGTAGGTACCGAACAATATATCGCTGGTGATGACATATGGGCAGCTCCAGGTCCAGATGGTACCAACAGAAATACCATTAAGAATCAGGGTAATATCGAATTACAGATCGCTGTTGTTGCAGATGATATGTCAAATGGTCTGGTTCCAGAACAATTTATTGACGCATCTGCCCTAAGTATTGAACTTCTTGGCGAGCATGTGTATGATCTGTCAACATCTAAAACCCTTATGGGAATGTTGCAGCCATGCACACCAACCCAGATAAGCTTTGATATTGTAGCACCCGAGGGCACATCCGCAGGTATGTACAACGGAAATATTAATATATTAATAGCATAAATATTTTAATTAAAAGAGAGATAACTATAAATCTCTCTTTTTAATTTTTTTACTGGGAAAATATACTCAATAAAATAATTAATACGTTTCTTATTTATACAATTAATACAGCACGACATAAAGAAGAGGCAAAATCATGAAAAAAATAATAATATTATTAATACTCATTGCAATGATTCAACCTGTAGCTGCAATAGGTATCGGCATAGCACCTGCCGATATATTTTTCAATAATGCTTTGAAAGGGTCTGAATACGAATCGAGTGTTACGATTTTCAATACTGATACAGAAGCAATGAATTTTTCACTTGAAGCATCTGGAAACATAAGTGACTGGATAAGTATGTATAATTTAAATGATTATGATAATACTATTTCTTCAATAGATATCCCGGGAAAAGATAAAACTACAGTAGTAATCAGGATAAAGATACCATCTGACGCGGCAAACGCCAACTATACGGGTTCTATTGATGCGAAGTCAATATCTGACTCCAATGAATTAAAAGGATCGGGCCAGACCCTTATCATCGGAGCCTCCACCAAAGTTACGTTATCGGTTACCGGTGACCAGAACATAGACGGGAAAGTTTTAGGGATATTTACGGAAAATATAGAGCCTGGGTACCCGCTAAAGATCACTACACGATTTCAGAACACAGGAAATGTAGTGGTAAATCCCAAAATAGAAGTAACAATTCTTCAAGATAAAAATATAATTAACAGTTTTTTTCACGAAACTACTTCAGTGAAAGCCGGCATTACCCACCCAATAATTGCAGAATGGAAGACCACTGCGGTAAATATACCTGCTGATTATACTGCGAAAGTTGATGTCTTGCTTAATGGAAATATAATAAAATCAGATGAACTGAGTTTCCAGATATTGCCTGTGGGCACACTCACACAATCAGGTAATCTTACCGACATTTATGTTGACGGTGAACCTGTTGTTGACAATATAGTAAAGGTAAGAGCATATTTCACGAATACTGGTCAGATCGAAACCAAGGCTAAATTCAGCGCTGAAGTATATAGGGACAATAAACTTACAGATACAATTTCAAGCGATGAGCTGACTGTTCCTAAAAATGAAGAAACCGTGCTCATAGCATATTTGAAAATTACAGAGCCAGGAGATTATCTGATCAAGGGGAAAGTGATCTACAGTGGAAAGGAAACCCCAGTAGAAGAGGTATCACTGAAAGTAGGAAATTCAATACCAGGTTTTGAAGGGATTTACCTAATCGCAATAATGCTGTTATTGGTTATGTTCCGTGGCAAAAAAGAAATCTAGACAAATGTGATTCGCTATGAAATTAAAATCATTATTATTGGTAGCATTAATAATAGTTTTAGCAATGCCAGCCAATGCCGGATACTAAGTCAGATAGTAATGCATGGTACAAGCTTGCGATTCAATACATAGCTGCATATCTCAACTATAATGCAGGTGCATCGATGCCACCGGATGTTCGGTAGTGTACTACAAATCGTGGCTTTTGCCTAATAATCGTTATGTGGTGGGGCAATTTATAGAATTCTGGTATAATACTTGAAATCAATATCAGTAACCGACTTGAATGATGATAACAAGGGTCATGTCACGTAATTTAGGACATTACCTAAAATTCACCAACACGAATTGTAACGGTCTAGTAGAATATCAACCTATAAATATTTAAACCGGTAATAGAGACATAAATTAAAACACTTCTTTATTGCATAGTTCATTAAATAAAGTGAATAAAATGAAAATTATCAAAATAAGTATATTCATAATTGGTATTTTCATCCTTTTAATATTAATTCCGGATCCTACATCTATTTTTCAAACAGATCAGCATCCTATAAATCGATCAGCTATCAGAAATCTAACAGTAATGTTAGATCCTGGAGATACTTTTTACCCCGATTTACTGCAAATAGATAATGACCAGGTGGTTTGGATGGCAAACGAAGGTTTTGATTATGAGATATATTTTTTTGATCATTCATTAGATTCATACAATGAACCTGCTAATATCATTAAAATTAGTAATAATAGTCATCGCGATATCGAACCAATAATACATAACGGAAAAGTCGCATGGATTGGCAATAAGGGACCGAATTCCCAGATATATTACTGGGATGGAACGTATACAATCAATGGAACCCCCTCCGATCCAAAGATACTAAGTGGTGACGATTATTATGCTGCTGAACATGCAATGTTCAAAGGTGAAGTCGTTTGGACAGGGAATAATGCGGTTTATTATTGGAATGGAACATACGATTTCAATTCCCAGCCTAATAAAGCCGTAATAATCTCTCATCCATCTCGGCGTGCCTATTCACCGGAAATAAATGAATTAATGGTTGTGTGGCGGGAATTTGATGGTCGTGATTATGAAATATGTTTTTGGAATAAGACTTTTTATGAAGATGGCCAACCTATCGAGTCAAAATGCACAGATGGAGATTATTCAGCATATTATCCCAAGATATCTGATGATAAAGTGGTCTGGCAAAGATCAGACAGTGAGGATTCAGAAATCTATTATTGGGATGGGACATATACTTCTGATGGGAAAATAAAGGAAATACAATTAAGTAATAATTCCTTTGATGATTTAAGTCCCCAGATTTATAAAAATACAGTTGCCTGGCCTGCAGAAAATCAAAATATTTATTACTGGGACGGAACAAAAAATGCCAAAGGAATTCCTTCCAATCCAATTTTATTAAGTAATAATACGTTTGGTAGTCCAGGAATTGCTGAATCGGGAATAGTCTGGGTTGGACAATATAATTTACATACAGTCATCTATTATTGGGATAAAAGCTTTAAAAGAAATCATATCCCGTCTGATCCTATTATTATCAGTGATATAGAGTCTGATAGTTCATCACCAGAAATAAGTGGTAATAGCGTGGTTTGGAAGGGGCAATACAATGGGAATTCAACAATATATTACTTGGATTTATCATTAATTTATCATTAATTTGAAGGGCTCGGTACATCGTGGACTCTTTTGATATATACTCTTTTTAATGCATCTTTTGTGATACACCATGGATCATGACGACGAAGATAGAATAACTGCCGTAAATCGACATCTAAAGGGCGATAAAGCAATAGATATCTGCAAAGATATGAAACGATCAAAGAGCTGGTTTTTCAAGTGGTTAAATAAATTCGACAGTGGTTGTGAAGAAGCACAAATTGAAAGTAAACACTAGCGAGCGATATAAACGGGTTAAATCCTAAAAGCGATACAAAATCCTGAATCCAACACGAATCAATGAGGTGCACCAAATGGACTTTGTTGGTCCACGATTTATCAAGGGATATGGTGCGATTTCTTCCCTCAATCTCATCGATGTGGTCAGTAATCAGGTGCACACTGAGCAGAATAATTCTAAAAGTATTGATAATGTACTTGCTTTTCTCATTAAGTATTGGACCAATAATCCGATTCCAATATATATTCAGGTAGATAATGGAATGAACTTTTATGGGGACTTTAAGCATCCACGTATATTCAGTCGGTTTACCAGACTTTGTATTTATGTTGGCATTGAAGTTTTTTTCATCGTACCCAGGTGCCAGTGGATGAATGGGAGCATTGAGAATTTCAATAAATGGTTTGAACAGAAGTTCTGGGATAAAGAGATCTTTACCGATCTGGAAAATATGCGCACAAAATCAATACATTTTGGTGGTCAGTATAACGCTCGTAGTGTCTGGATAAAGAAAAACAAAAAACTACAATCCATTGAACCCGTTAGAATGCTAAAAGAGGCTGCAGAAATCAATTTGAGTAAATTGCCCCTGACAGATGGGAAAGTACACTTCATAAGACAGGTCAACAACGATGGGCAGATCAATGTCTTGAATGAGGCATTTAGCGTGGGTAAGGAGTTCATCAGTGAATATGTCTGGGCAACGATTTGCTTGGGGGAACAAAGGTTAGAAGTCTATTACCAGGCACAAGATATGGATGTTGTATTAATAAAAGAATTTAGTTATTGCGTGAATGAAGAGATTAGACCTCTTGGGGGTGATTTTTGGAATATTTGTTAGATTGGTCCACGATGTACTGAGCCCTTCCAGCTACGAGAATAATATCTGATCAGGAACTTAAGTTCTCGCCACTAAACTTCGCTTACACACAGGCATGGATGACCATCAATGATGTGGACGCACCTTACCAGCTAAATGAGATGGACTTGAACGATCTCGCAGTTCTCCTGAACGTGCTTAAACCGCCCTTGAAGGACGATATTTATAACTTCTATAAACTTCTTGGCGAAGATGAATGCGAGTGTTTCGTGGACGAACTGGCCAGGTGCTATAAAAAAGCAAGTCTCATTGGAGGAGTCGTAGTATTTTTCGATAATCACACCATACCGTACTACGGTGGTGTCCCTATAGGGTTTGTATACCACGCAACCAGGAACATGCCGACTAAGAGAATACATCTGGCCCAGCTCAACGACATCAACGGAAACTTCATTTTGTTCAAGCTAATACCATCCACCACCGCGTTCGCCAACATACTCGTAGAACTCTTGGAGCGTATGAAGCGGGTTCTTAATATCACCATCCCTCTGACACTGATTGTTGATCGTGAGGCGGAGGGAGTTCCGCTTTTTCAGGAATTACAGCATCGAAATATATATTTCACCGTTGTTATTACGAAGAATTCTAAGGCCACTAAGGAAATGGAGAGTATTCCAGAGTCGGATTTCAAGGAGAAAATCAGAGATAAGGAGAAAATCATGGAGACTGAGATTACACTCAAGGGTATTCCCTTCAGAGCTGGTGTAATTCTGCACGAGAGTGGAAAACGATATGGATTCAGGACCATAATTCCTAAAGAAAATATATATGATATCAAGGTTATCGCAAGATTTGTACCGGCCAGATGGCGACAGGAGAACAAGTTCGAAGAGCTGAAGAACAGAGAATATGTGAATAAGATCGCAAGGTAAGAGTTCATAGCTGCCCCAAATATACATATTCAGAATAAGTACGATTATTTGCAGAATCAACTTCAAAAAGTAGGGGAAAGAAGGGTGAAGACAGAGGGAGAACTGTGGATATTAAGGAAACAATACGAGAAAAAGAAACGAACTTATAAAAAAAGATTAAGTATGAAAGATGGGGAGATAGATAAACTCGAACAACGCCTCCGTAAAGTAGGTGACAGGAATGTTTTCAATATACGATTGGAGAAGAAAACGAAGGAGAGGGATGGCATTATACAGTATTATTCTGTTGCGTTATCAAATATCGGGAACAAAATTGATGATGTAACTGAAAGATTGAAGAAGGACAATATCAGTAAAGAAAAGATGGGAGAGGAACTGAAAAACATTGACCTTGATGCCGAATTCTTCCAGTTGAATACTGCGTCTACTACTTTCAATATTGCTGTTAAAGAGGCGGTCGCCAATGCTAATTCCGAATTGAAAAAATTGATATCCTCTGATGGTCAACCTATGAAAGTGAATCGTGCGAAGAAAATTCTTTACAGACTTCCAGGGAAGATAACAATGGATTCTTCAACTAAAACTGGAACTTGCGACCATCAGAAATGAAGCACAACGAATGAGAATTGAAAGTCTTTGTAACTGGATGAATGAAAAACAGGTTAAAGATACAGATGGTAAGACGTTGGTTTTTAAGGTAGAAAATACATAATCTAATATTGCAAAATAAGTGCTATTTCAGAAATCCTTAAATATGGGCAACTAAACATACAAATTCATAGAATAAAATAAATTCAAATTGGGTGAGAAGATGAATATTAAGCAAAGCTATAATGATATCAGTAAAAAGCATATATTAGGAATTCGTCAATGCTCTTTTTGTAAGAATAATTTAAATGCTTGTAAGATTTTAATGCTGCCGGTAAGCATTTATATAGGATTGACGGGCACAGCGGCGCTGATGGCAGATGTCAGTGCGGGTTATGCGAATTTGCAGGCGGAGATGGCGGAATGACCAGCCAAATAGAATTATCGATGATTGTAATAGTACTTGTAGTTGCATCGCTGATTGCGAGTTCAGGGGTTGGAGCGGCAGAAAGCATAGATGAAATATCATGCACGTACTCAATTTCAACTACTAACCAGTCCTTTGGAGACATTGGTGGTAAAGGAAGCGTAAGTGTGACTTCACCAGATAATTGTAGTTGGACAGCAACGAGCAATGATGACTGGATAACAGTTACTTCAGGTGATAGTGGCAATGGGTCAGGAACAGTAGGTTATTCAGTTGATGCTAATCCCGAAGCCAGTTCCAGAACAGGCACCATAACCATTGCCGGTGAGACATTCACGGTAACCCAGGATGGAATAGCATGCACGTACTCAATTTCACCTACTAACCAGTCCTTTGGAAACATTAGTGGTAGCGGAAGCGTAAGTGTGACTTCACTAGGTGATTGTAGTTGGACAGCAACGAGCAATTATGACTGGATAACAATTACTTCAGGTGATAGTGGCAATGGATCAGGAACAGTAGGTTATTCAGTTGCTGCTAATCCCGAAGCCAGTTCCAGAACAGGGACAATAACCATTGCCGGCGAAACATTCACAGTAACCCAGGATGGAATAGCATGCACGTATTCAATTTCACCTACTAGCCAGTCCTTTGGAGACATTGGTGGTAACGGAAGCGTAAGTGTGACTTCACCAGATAATTGTAGTTGGACAGCAACGAGCAATGATGACTGGATAACAGTTACTTCAGGTGATAGTGGCAATGGATCAGGAACAGTAGATTATTCAGTTGCTGCTAATCCAGAAGCCAGTTCCAGAACAGGCAACATAACCATTGTCGGTGAGATATTCACGGTAACCCAGGATGGGATAGCATGCACGTACTCAATTTTACCTGCTAACCAGTCATTTGGAAACATTAGTGGTAGCGGAAACGTAAGTGTGACTTCACCAGGTGATTGTAGTTGGACAGCAACGAGCAATGATGACTGGATAACAGTTACTTCAGGTGATAGTGGCAGTGGATCAGGAACAGTGGCTTATTCAGTTGCTGCGAATCCCGGCCCCAGTTCCAGAAGAGGCAACATAACCATTGCCGGCGAAACATTCACGGTAACCCAGGATGGAATTACTGAGGAGTTAACATCTAACCCCGGAGGTCCCTATTTTGGCACTGTAAATGTTCCCATCAGTTTTAGTGGTTCAGCTACTGGCGGTACTGGAGTCTATACTGCCTGGCACTGGGCGTTCGGTGATGGTGAGTCCAGCGATGAGCAAAACCCCAGTTATGCTTACACCACAGCAGGAAATTATACTGTTACAGTAACCGTAACAGATAGTTCAGGTACCATTTCAGATTGTTAATACCCATCAACAGTCCAATACATACTATAATATTCAACATGGATTATGATGAGAGTGTTATTTTGCTTGATACTGTTGTTACTGACCTGATAGTTCAAGTGCTTTCAATATGAGAAATTGGGCATTAATGACACGTTATAGGGAAAACGGAGTAAGAGTGGTGCCTACTCTCAATCCCCATATCTCATTTACCATATGTTAAGTATCGCATTTTAGGAGACCGTTACATTACATGTTGGTACGATGAAATTAACCGCAGATGAACGC
>DATKUV010000032.1:0-3065 GCA_035530415.1 Candidatus Nanoarchaeia archaeon
AAAATTAAAGGCCTACCCAGCCAAACAGGAAAAAGCAATATATATAGCACAAGAATTATTTAGAGCGGAGGATTGAGCGGTGGGCATAATTAAAAGTTCAAAATTTTATGATCTAAACGTCCACTCACAACCTGATTTCGCGGATTCCCAAAACAGGATGGTATTAGAAGCAAAAAAGCTGGGATACTCTGGTATTTGTTTAAGTTCAATAAATCCTGGTAAAGTTATTTATTCACCTGAAATTTCCACATCTCTAATTAATAATTTTGACGTTTATACCGGGATTGAAATTAAAGAGGATAATGTTGCTAAATTGAAAAAAAATATAGTCAAATTAAGAGAAAAAAGTGATATAATCATTGTTGGCGGCGGCTCTGAGGAGATAAATCGCGCTGCGCTTGAGGATGGGAAGGTGGACATTCTTTCCCATTCTACTTCCAGAGGATTTCCTTTGAACCACATTCTTGCAAAAGCAGCGGCTGATAATGGTGTCGCACTGGATTTCGATCCCGATACTATTATAATGCAAAAAGGTGGCAATAGGATCAAGATACTAACAGCACAGAGAAAGAATGTTCAATTAGCTAGAAAATATGATTTTTCCATGATTATTACAAGCAATGCAAAATCTCATTATGACCTGCGCAAACCCAGGGAAATGGTGGCATTAGGTATGATAATTGGTATGACTCAAAATGAAGCATTACAGGCACTTTCATTAGTACCCCAGGCAATTATCAAACGAAATCTTGACCCTAACAGGATTATGGATGGAGTAGAGGTGCTCGAATGAAGATTTTACCTCCAACCCTTCGGGAATCAAAGAGATATATTGCATTTTCTCTGGTAGCTGAATACACTATTACAAGGAAGGACTTTATCAATGAGATCCTGTATTCGGCTGCCACATTATTGGGAGATGTGGGCAGTAGTGCTCTAGGACTTCGCATTCTTTCATTTGAGAACAACAAAGGTATTATTAAGTGTACGGCAGATCGGGTATGGGAATCAAGGGCAGTACTGGCTTGTGTTTCATCCATAAGAGATGTCCGCGTTAGGATAAGTATACTGGGTATATCGGGTACGGTTCTGGCAGCAACAGAAAAGTATTTACTAACTCAAAACAAAATGGATGCCGAACCAGATAGAGAAAAAACCAACAAAACAAAAGAATGTAAGATCGTATTAAATAATAGTATTGTTTTTGGCAATATCGTAAATCAGGATTATGACGAAATTGATTTATTGCCAGAAGACTCACAATATAAGGAGATTTTATATCGTTCAAATACCAAATATCTTGGTATAACGGTTTTTGATTTGGAGAATAAGGAGATTGATTAATTATGCAGATGGCACCTCAAATGGGATATGATAGGGCAATTACAGTTTTCAGCCCTGACGGGAGATTGTTTCAGGTAGAATATGCTAGGGAAGCAGTAAAAAGGGGTACTACCGCTGTAGGGGTAAAAGCAGTAGATGGTGTAGTATTACTTGTTGATAAACGCGTGACCAGCAAACTGCTGGTAGCAGAGTCCATTGAAAAGATATTCCAGCTGGATGACCATATGGGTGCAGCAACGTCAGGTCTTGTTGCAGACGCCAGGGCTCTGATCGACAGGGCAAGGGTTGAAGCACAGATCAATAAAGTATCATATGATGAACCGATTGGAGTAGAAGTACTTGCTAAGAAGATATGTGATTTCAAACAGACTTATACCCAATATGGAGGCGTCAGACCATTCGGAACTGCTCTGTTAATTGCTGGTGTTGAAGATAGCGAAGCAAGATTATTCGAAACTGATCCAAGCGGCGCTCTACTTGAATACAATGCTACAGGGATTGGTGCGGGCCGTGCCGAGGTAATGGAAGTCTTCGAAGAGAAATATCATAAGGATATCAAATTGGAAGAAGCAATAAACCTTGGTCTGGAAGCTCTGCATAATACCACGGAAGGCAGGTTCGATGCAGCTACCATTGAGGTTGGTTTGGTAGAACTTGAAACAAAATTATTCAAGAAACTGAGCCCGGAAGAAGTGGCCAATTATGTACAGGTTGTACTGGATGCTAAAGCTTCAGAAAAAGAATCTGAAGACAAAGTAGAAAGTGAAGAGACACCTGAATAATCATTTCAAATAAATTTTTCGGTTGTGTTTAATATGGTCACGTTAGATGATGCGGTAATTGCCAGGCTAAAAAAAGGGGGTAAACAATTCGAAGTATATGTTGACCCTGAAGGAGCATTTTCCCTTAAAAGAGGAGATGATATCCCAATAGAAAATATCCTGGCTGCTGAAGAAGTATTTGAAAATGCCAGTCGAGGAGATCGTCCTGCAGAACAGGATCTTGATAGCACTTTTGAAACAAAAGATATCTATGAAATCGCAAAACACATAATTTTGCACAATGAGATCCACCTGACAACAGAGCAGCGAAAAAGAATATTGGATGAGAAAAAGCGGAAAATAATCAGTTTTATTGCTGCAAATGCTATTAATCCACAAACAAAGACCCCCCACCCTCCTGCCAGAATAGAGCACGCAATGGATGAAGCGGGTGTGCATATAGACCCCATTAAAAGTGTTGACGAGCAGGTAAATATTGTAATGAAAGCGATCAGACCAGTGATACCTATTCGGTTTGAAGAGGTGAATGTCGCTGTCAAGATCAGTAAAGAGTATGCTCCAAAGGCATATGGGTCAATAGCAAAATTTGGCACATTAAGCAAAGAAGAATGGCAAAACGATGGTTCGTGGGTCGGTGTAATCACTATTCCAGCAGGGTTGCAGGATGACTTTTTTGGTCTTGTAAACAGCCTTTCCAAAGGAAGTGCTGAAATTAAAATATTAAAATGAAATTATTATTAATATCATGTTAGAGGTAAAAATGGATAAACGAATCGTAATCCCTGGCGATTTTCTTTCAGATGATGTCAAGAAAGCGGGCGAAGGTACTTTTATTAAGGAAGGTAAAGTGTACGCGAACCTGTATGGACTTGTCAATGAGAAGAACAAGATCAGGGTAGTCCCAATATCAGGGAAATATTTTCCTTCTGCTGGCGATTT
>DATKUV010000033.1:0-2006 GCA_035530415.1 Candidatus Nanoarchaeia archaeon
TCCTCAACTGCCTCAATTGCAGGGTTCATATCCTTATAACCCTGACCATGATTAACCAAACAGAGTGAATTACTGTCTGGATATATCTCTTTATCTTTAATATGACTCGAACAACCTATCTTATCCATTGCCCTCTGGAAATCCTCAATACGCCATCTGTCGAATCTTAACTCAGATATTGTGTATTTCCGGTGAATATCTGCTACTTTTTGGGCAATATACTCGTAATTTATCGTTTTCCCTGGAACAGCAGTAAGGAATCCTTGCTCTACCCACAAATTATACGGAACCCTGTCAGATTTAACACGTTCCTCTAAATTGTCTTTTGGAGTCCAAAAATAAGAGAAAATATGGTGTATCCCGTTCCAATATGCGTCTAAAACAAGAGCAGAAAGGTCATTTTTACCAGATAAATCAAGCCCAGCAGTTATTCTGCCATACTGGAGTGCCTCTTCGTCTGGGTCACCCATATTCCTCTTCCAAACAGATAACGACATAAAACGTGCAGTTGATGCAGTCCTCTGGTTTAACCGCAGATTTCTGAAGCCAGCCTCGGCAGTAGGCATGTTTTTAGCCGTATTCGCAGCTTCTACCATGTCTGTTTCGTTCAAAAAGTCACCTAAAGCAGGATTAGACAACCTCCATGCATCTCTATCGTCCAGATTTGCATCAGGTGGGGTAGTGAAAAAGAACAGCTTGACTGACGGATCATCGTCACCAATCTTCTGTGCATAGTCAATTTCTTGACTCAAGACGGCAAGATCGTCTGATGCCTGAGTGCTGATAATCCAGGTCATCGGCTCAATATGCGCTCCTCGGCCTTGTACAAGAGTATCGTAAAACTCTCTGTCTGCACCAAACTGCGCTAATTCATCAAAAATAAGGAGTGCCGGTGAAATACCGTGCTTGGAACGTGCGTCTGAAGATAGAGCTTTAAAAAAGGAACCTGTAGTATCACATTCAATCTCTTTTGCTGACATTTTTACATTCAGCAAGTCAGGCAGTACATCATCCAACTCAATCATCTGACGCATATACCGAAACGTCAAAGCGGCCTGGTCACGCTCAAATGCCGCTGAATACAACTGTTCATTTCGTTTAGACTCTGGCCCGATCAAATGGGCAAGTGCAATTGCAGCAATAATTGGGGTCTTCCCGTTTTTCTTGCCCACGCTGAAAATACCTTTACGGACAATCCTTATGCCATTGCTGTCAACAGGTCCGTAAACACCACGAATAATATCCTTCTGCCAATCTCTCAAAACAAAATTCTTGCCCTGATCCATCCCTTCAGGAATACGCAGCTTCTCTATAAACTCGATCATGTCTGCTGCACGATCTCTCATTTCTTACCAGCACCGTACAATAAACCGTCCCATTTGTTTTTCTGCTCTGGTGCAGAACCAACATATTCTTTTCTCCGAGCTACCATAGCAGAATTAAGCGAAATACCCAATTTCAACGAAAGTGCAGTGCAACGTGCTGCCATCTTCTCAGCCACATTAATCCAGTGAGGATTTTCATATCCATCTTTATGTGCCTTTTCTAAAGATATTTTGTTAATTGCCGCAGACTCACAGTACATCCGCAGCAGATCATAATGTTGCGGCTTAAAGTGATCACCAGGGAACACACGAACTATCCTCTTCCACACCGTCCTCGCTGGAGCAGTCATCCCAACAAGCGGGTCAGGTCGTTTCACATTCCTGGGTTCAACAACCGAAATCTTCGAGCTACCCGGACCTCTCTTTCCCATAATCTACTCCTCGTTCCAAGGATGTTTCGGATCTACAGGGATACCATCACAACCACAACCCTGTGCATACCCTTTGTTCTCCTCAACCTGTTTTACTCCATCGTGGCATTGCTTACACAAAGATTGCAAATTATCCCTAGCATTGAATAATACCATGTCTCCCTTATGGGGAATAATATGATCAACTACATCGGCAGCAGTAACCACTCCAAGCTGCAAACAATACACACATAAAGGATTTCTCTTCAGA
>DATKUV010000034.1:0-3283 GCA_035530415.1 Candidatus Nanoarchaeia archaeon
CACTCTTTCGCTTTACTGGATAATAATTGTTATGCTTTCCAAATCAGCATTTTTATTATCTTTCAACCCCTTATTCATATAAATTAACATTCTGAGATTAAGAGGTAAACTTAAAATGATCGATAGAAATGAAATCCATGATATCCTTAATGAATATGATCAAACAGAATATAAAATCGGTGCTGTTGCATCTCATTCGGCACTGGATGTATTCGACGGTGCAATAGAAGAGGGGTTTAGTACATATGCAGTTTGCCGTTGGGGCAGGGAAAAGACATATACAAAATATTTCAAGACCTCATGTGACGAAGATGGCTATGTACAAAGAGGAGTTGTAGATAATTGGGTGATTTATGATCATTTTGATGAACTTAATAAACCCGATGCCCAGCAGGACCTGATTGATAAAAATGTGTTGTTCATTCCTAATCGTTCCTTTACATCATACTGTGGCATAGATTCTGTGGAAAATGATTTCCGTGTGCCAATTGTCGGCAGCAGGAACCTGCTTCGAAGTGAAGAACGGGGAGAAGAACATGACTATTACTGGCTGCTGGATAAAGCAGGACTGCCTTATCCTGAAAAACTGGACGATCCCCAGGATATTGATGAACTCGTAATGGTCAAGCTGCCCCATGCAGTTAAAAAGCTGGAACGAGGTTTCTTTTCTGCAGCATCATATGAAGAATATGTGGAAAAATCAGAATCCCTGATCGAACAAAATATCATTACACAATCTGCTCTTGAAAATGCCAGAATTGAGAGATATATCATAGGTCCTGTCTTTAACCTGGATTTCTTTTACTCACCCATTGAAGAAGAGCTAAGTCCACTTGAATTATTGGGCATTGACTGGCGGTTTGAGACCAGCCTGGACGGACATGTCAGGCTACCTGCACCACAACAGATGAGCCTGAATAAAAACCAGCTCACCCCGGAATATACAGTATGTGGCCATAATTCAGCAACACTAAGGGAATCACTGCTTGAAGAAGCATTCGAACTGGCAGAGAAATATGTGGCAGCAACTCAAAAGTATTATGACCCTGGCATCATCGGTCCATTCTGCCTGCAAACCTGTGTAGATAAAGATTTGAATTTCCATATATATGATGTAGCTCCCAGGGTGGGCGGCGGTACCAATGTCCATATGTCGGTGGGTCACCCTTACGGTAATACACAGTGGCGTATACCCATGAGTTCAGGTAGAAGGCTAGCTTTAGAGATCAGGAATGCAATCGAGATGGGTAAACTCAACGAGATAGTGACCTGAATCTAAATGAAAATATTTATTAAAACCTTTGGCTGTACTGCCAACAGGGCTGATAGTATCAAGATCCAGCAGATACTTTCAGCTCAGGGACATACTTTTACAGATGTTATTGATTCTGCCGAGCTTGTAGTTGTAAATACCTGCACTGTTACCCAGACCACCCAGAGAAAGGTTCTGAAATTTATACATTCGGTGTCTGATTCAGGGAAACAAATTGTTGCAGCAGGATGTTTACCAGCAGCTCAGCCTGAAGCCCTTGCAGATATAAAATGCCAGTTTGTAACTCCTGCTTCAATTGAAGATATTCCAGGAATTGTCGGGAACAGCACCATTAATAAGGAGTCTGACGCCCCGATACTGCACGGAGTGACTGGCATTATCAGCATTTCCCAGGGATGTGCAGGTAACTGTTCTTATTGCATTGTAAAACAGGCTAGAGGCGAATTGGTAAGCAGACCAATTTCAGATATTGTTATTGAAATGGCATCATTGGTACAGCAGGGTGCAAAAGAGATTCAACTTACTTCACAGGATACAGCAGCTTATGGTCTTGATACTGGGCATAGATTACCAGAACTGCTTGAGGCATTGACAGGTATTGAAGGAGACTACATGGTGCGATTAGGTATGATGAACCCATTTACGGTATTTGATATCATTGACAATGTGGTTGAATCTTTCCATAACCCACATATTTTCAATTTTTTACATCTTCCTATTCAATCTGGTTCAGATCAGGTATTGGAACATATGAACAGGCGACATACTGTAGGGGATTTTAAGTATATTGTAAATAAATTCCGTATAAGATTTCCAGATATTGTCCTGTCAACAGATTTCATAGTGGGGTATCCCACAGAAACTGAACAGGATTTCAATGATACATTGGAATTATTAAATGAAGTAAAACCTCTAAAAGTCAATATCACAAAATATTCACCTCGGCCCAAAACACCAGCTTCGCTTTTATATGATATGCCAGATTGGAAGAAAAAAGAACGTACCAGAATGCTATCTATCAGGCACCATCAAATAAATCAGAAATTGTTACAGAATAATATTGGTAAGACAGTCACTTTATTGACTACAGAAATTGGTAAGAATGAATCTACTATCGGGCGGGATCTACAATATCATAATATTGTGATTAAGGAAGATCTACCTTTAGGAAACTGGTATGAAGTAGAGATTACTGAATCAAAAACCACATATCTAATAGGAAAACAAATTTAAATAAAAAAAGAATAAACTGGGGATTAGACCCCAATTCATTAATGATGACTTGCGTGTGCTTTCTCTTTTTGCCTTATATTGTAAGCATTTTCAGCTGCTTCCAGGCAAGGTCCACATAATAACCGACGTTTATCCTTGTAATATGGTTCGCTGAAATCTGGTATCTTAATATCCGTGGAAAATAGATCAACTCCTTTTATTCCACAGAGATAGCATTTCTTACCATCTACTTTTGAACGAAGCCCATTTGCTTTATGAGATGCATTGGTGCATTCTTCACAAATACCCATCCACATTCCAGTTGGAAATGCACTTCTATATGCCGGAACATCCACTTTTATAGGACAAAGGGTGGGTCTTGCCACCCCGCATAATTCACAATCTGCCATTTTATTCACCACCTATAATCCAATTACATTAGCTGCACTGGCTGCCCAGTTTACAAATGGTTCAGGAACTAATCCTATCGCAAGTACACCAATCAAAGCCAGAAGTATAGCTATTGTATAAGCAATTGGCAACTTTATTTTCTCTGACGATTCGGGTGGCAGCACATACATATATTTTACTACCCTTGCATAATAATACAGGGACAATGCGCTGTTTAAGATGGCAATAATTACCAGTCCTAAAAAGCCACCTTTAAGCACGGCATAGAATAGATAGAATTTACTCACAAAACCTGCTGTTGGCGGAATTCCTGCCAATGCGAACAAAAACACCATTACACTGAATGCTAAAAATGGTGATCTCTTTCCTAAGCCTGCAAATCTGTCT
>DATKUV010000035.1:0-2742 GCA_035530415.1 Candidatus Nanoarchaeia archaeon
CCGCTGCCTTTGCATATGTATTAATATATTGTAACCAGATATGCGAATCCGAAAAAATAAAAAAAAAAATATATAATTTTCATTCAAATATTAGTCTTTAAATGCTCCTCCCAGAACACCGCTTGCGGACAGAATTGCTGCTGCCAGCACTGCATAATTTGCGTCTAATCCGGGACCGAAGAAAAGATTACTTCCAACCTTTACAACCCATAAGGTTATTCCGAAATATATTATCGTTACTATTATCAGTAATAAAGATGCGAGTATTACTAACATAGTAGATTCTAAACTTTCTTTAATTCCCATAAAATCACCAATTAGAATCTGTTATAGCAATATATATATGTTTCAATTAAGGTAAGGGTTATCAGTTTGTGGTATAACCATTTATTGAAAATACTCTATTTCACAGATTCAGGTAGAATATTATTCTCACGGCCAATACATATATGAGAATAATAGGAATTACATATTTTACCAACATAAACACAATTTTACTGGCATTCCAGTGTGTGTTCTTTTTCATCTGGTCTTTCATAATGCTGTTGTCCATGAACCAGGTTACTGAGACTGAAATTAACAACGCTGTAACCATGAGTCCGATGGATCCGAATAATGTATCCATCAGATCGAAAACAGGGGTATTGAACAGTGTAAGCTTCATCCCTGAATAGCTCAGAGCTGCAGGGAACCCCAGCACCAGGATTACCAATGTCAAAATGGATGTGGCTTTATGTCTGGTCATTTTCAATTCGTCTACCAGGGTTGAGACCCCAACCTCCAGCATGGAGATGGCAGAGGTCAATGCAGCAAAGAACAACAGGAGGAAAAACACTGCAGCCAGCAGGAACCCATAAGGCACTTTATCAAAGATAATCGGGATGGTAGAGAAGGCAAGTTTTGGTCCTGCCGCGGGTTCAAAGCCGAAGGAAAATACAATGGAGAATACCACCAGGCCGCTGAAGAAGGATATAAGCAGGTCTGATATAGTGATTATGATTGAATTATTGGGAATACTGATCTTTTCATCAAGATAGCTACCATAGGTCAGCAATATCCCTGACCCCACTGAAAGTGAAAAGAACGCCTGCCCAAAAGCCGCAGCCCAGACAGAATAATCAGAAAGTTTTGAAAAATCAGGTGTCAGGTAAAATGAAATACCTTGAAAAGCATTGGGAAGGGTGAAGGCATAGATTACCATCGCCATCATTAGAATTCCAAGAGCTGGAACCATTATCTTGCTTGTTTTTTCGATACCCCCCTTTATTCCTTTCATGACAATGTAGGATGTTATAAGTGTTACTACAATGAAAAAAATAGGCGAATAATATGTCAGAGTGAACTCATCGAAGATGATCTTTTTCCCCAGTAACGTAAGTATAAGATAAGCAATGGTCCAGCCTGTGACCACCAGGTAATAACTCAGTACTATTATGGAAACCATTACTATAATAATTCCTACCCACCTGAGCTGCACATTGATCTTCTTCATGGATGAGACCACTGAACCCTTGAATTCCCTACCCACTGAGAATTCCAGCATCATTAAAGGCAAGCCCAGTACAAAGATCGCTATAATATATGGGATTAGAAAAGCTCCCCCGCCATTCTGGCCAACAATGTAGGGGAATCTCCACACATTGCCCAGACCCACTGCAGAACCGATACCTGCCAGTAAAAAACCGGTTCGTGAACTCCATTTTTCTCTGGCCATTGTTACATATCCGATTTTATTAAGAATCAATTAAATTTTTTCAAATAATTTATTAATATCTGCTTTGATCTCGCTTGCCAGTTTTTTAGCAGCGTCCCCGGTCTGGCCCGCCAGTTTGTCTATTTTGGCAATAATATTGTTAATTTCATCTTTTACATCAATGGATGTAATGGCTTTAACTGTTGATTTTATATCATCTTTCAATTTAGTTCCCAGGTTGGTGGCTTCATTGCCTGTCTTTCCTGCCAGCTCGTCCAGTTCGCTGCCCAGTTTTACCATGCGATCCTGGAGAGCCACCCTTGCTCTGATAGAATCCAGATCGGTTTTGATCTCTGTTGCTAATTGTTTTGCCGAACTGCCGGTTTTATCCACCAGATCGTCTGCCTTTTTGGTCAGACTCTTGATATCGTTCTTAAGATTTATGGATTTTACAGATGAAGCAACCGAATCCAGTTCGGTTTTAATTTTAGTATTGATCTTCTTTGCTTCCTCACCAGTACTTGCTGCCAGTTTATCAATATCCTGACGAATGTCTTCCAGAATTTTTAACATGGTCCTCTTCTCCTTGGATTTCAGAATGTTAGTTCTATCTTTATACTATTACATAATGTTGTTTATCGATAATAGTAGAATCTTATGTCAGTAAATTGAATTGCGTGGATGTGCACATTCAATTAAGGCGATAACTTAATACGAATCTGGAAGAATACACCTGTAAGATGGTGCTGGAATCACTTTTTGAAGACGGAATTACACTTTTGATCAAAGAAATTATACCTGTAATAATAATAGTTCTCATAGCTTCGGTTATTGCAAAGATCATCACTACGATAGTATCAAATTTTGGAAGAAAGTCAGGACTTCCAGAAAATGTAACCCGGTTAATTAATAAGACGCATTAGCCTCGAAATCGCATTATAGGCAACATGATTTAATCTTAGCATCTGATATAAATCTCCCAGCAAATCAGTAAATAAGGTTTTGAGTTGTTCCCAAACACTTCGATCTTCTTCGATCTTCTCATCACA
>DATKUV010000036.1:0-10295 GCA_035530415.1 Candidatus Nanoarchaeia archaeon
AAATCTGAATCGGCAGTTTCTGAAGTGATCGGAAATATTATGATATTTGCAATTGTCATTACATCTGTCGGAATTGTCTTATTAGCAGGCGGACCTTTAGTAGAAAGCGGCCTGGATTCTGCTAAGATGGATTATATCACATCCACGTTTCTTTTTTTACAAAGTGATACCAATAGGGTTGCTTTTAATCAGATTCCATTTCAGAATATAGATTTCAAATTAGGTGGGGGTTCTCTGATCCTTGACTCTGATAGTAATATTAGTAATATCACACTCCAAATAAATGGGACTAATTTTTCTTGCAACGATTATATTGAATATACCTATAAGGGCACTCACATGGCATATATTAATGGTGGATTGTATAAATTATATAATTCCCAATCAACACTAATATCAACTCAGATGATATCAGCCCCACGCATATTTGTGAGAGAAAATATGACTTATGTATCTCTTTATCATCTCAATGGCAATGTTTCCAGAGCCGGAAGGGGTAGTGTATTGCTTATGATACATCATAATTCCACACTTGTCGATACTTTCCCATTTTCAAATCTCACAATAGATTTGCAAGGATCATATGCTGATGTTCAGGGAAGATACCTTGAAGCTCAGGGGTTTAATAGGACAACAGGTAATAATTATAGTCTTGCCACTGATCATGTGACCATTACTCAGTATTTCTTGAATGTAAATAATTAATTCCTACAAAGTACTTACAGGGCATATTTGAGAATAGGATTAATAAAGCTCAATGGTTCCAGGACTTATATAGTACAGGATAATTGTACCCGGTAATTTGGCAAATGCCTTCACTTTTCCAAGGAAGGGATTTTCTGCTTCAGCTTTTACATTTATTAACATGACACCTGCTTTTAGGTCAAAACCATTATAGTATGTTTTATTTAGTGGTGTGTTGACACTGAACGATAGGATCTCATTCATCTTTATCATGGTCTTATTGAAAACAAAAACAGTACCAGAACTGTCATTGTAGGCATATGCGGTGACATTGAGTCCGCTACTACTATTTTCCCACATATATTTGGTCCCATTTGAAATCTGTGTTTCAGAATCTGCCAGATATATCTCGGAATCATACTCAAATCCACCCATATTGGATTTGATCGACCAGAAAATATTTCTCTGGTCGATCCCGTCAGGAATCGTATTGGTCACAGACAGATCAAATAGATCTGACCCGATGTCGCCGATGGCCCCATTGGTTATGTCAAATGAATACCTCACTATCGGGGCAGGGATGGAATTGACTGTCAGGTGACGGCTTTGCATGGAGATCTTTACACTGAATTCCGGTGGAGTCCCGCCAGGTACATAACTTGCCCAGTTATCATTCCAATTGTTAACCTGAACTGTGGTACGTTCTGATGATAAGACTCTCATTCTGTGGTAATCAATAATATTAGTATAATTATTCCATTGATCACTTGTGATACGATGATCAATTACCATATTTTTTTCCAGATCATTATAAATTCCATTATCCAACGTTGTCCAATTATTGGCTGTTTTATCCCAGGCCTGAACTTCAACATTAGTATTGTTAAAATGGATGTAAACAAAAATATGAGAATAACTTATATCAGTGTCACCAACTTTAAAAAAAGGTTCCTGTCCAGGTGGTGGTACATAAAAAATACTTTCTCTTGACCCCCCATATCCTGTATCACCTGTAGTAAATGAAGAAATATCTGCTGTAGAGCTTCCAAATTCTAACCACGAAGCAGCGAAAACTGAAATGTCTAATGGATTACTATTTAAATCTTCACTGGTAATTTTAATTAGACCTGATTTCTTAAAATAATCAACTGTTTTTTCATTAATTATTTTCAATTCTGATTTATTTAAAATAGAAGGGGAATCTTCTATTTCAACCCAATTTGAATAATCCCATTCATAAATATGTACAGAGGCATTTTTAGTGTTCTGGTTCACTAAATATAGTTCAGATTCATTATCTTTGTATAAATTCATTTGAACTAAGAAAGTGCTTGCAAGCCCGGTCCCATCTCTATAAGGATTGATTGAGTGTCCCGGGACAAATGACCCTCCATCTCTGGCTTCATGAGTCTTACGGCCTATAGTACCTGCAGATTGTACAGTTACAGGTTTTGAGGCGACTACCCAATATGTATGGCCGGCATGCACACCAGTCCCATTATTAGCTTCCAGAAATAATTCTGGATTTGTTTCATTATCGAGTATTGCAGTGGCATTAATGGTTGATGATGTAAAATTTACTATAGTGGTTTTATTTAAATCTGTCCATCTGTCAAATTGAGTAGTGTTAGTAGAGATGTCGTAAATATCAACATTTGTATTATTTTCGTAAGCAAAGACCGCCAAATCGTATCCTTTACTAAAATTATCACTTGGCAAATAAACAAAAAATTCCTTGCCTTTACTTGTCCCTTCAATCGACGGCACAAAATCCGCTTGCCTTGCTCCTTCGCTGGTAACAGATAATGCAATTACCGGTTTGTCTGCATCTATATAAAAAAATGCTCCATCTATATCAGGACCTTTATCTTCATTTGAGATTTTTATTGTCCTTGATTGTCCTTTATTCAATACAATTATTTCACTTAAATCATAATCGCTGGAATCAATTATGGGATAACCAGTTAAATTAATAAAAGGAGTCGATTTATTTGAAGGATCGCCTATTGTTCTATCTAAATCAGTAATATTAATAAAGGTATTATTCTGGGTAGCAGTTACTACTAAATATGAAGAAGTATGAGAGGGACCGGTTCCACCCGGAGGAACATACACATATAAACTGGTAGATGCCTCACCAATCGCAACTGCTGGTGTTATGGAAATAAAATAGGTTAACAGAAAAAATAAAACCATATAAATACATTTTTTTTTGCATGCAGATTGCATAAAATATCTCCGTTTATCTATATATTAATAAAGTATATTACTCAATATACTTAAATATTCTATACTATCACATGATTGTACAGCATATCCCTCATAACTGCCACCCGCCCAGGTCATTGGCACCATAGAACAGCGCATACAGGGCCAGCTTTTTCCCCAGTTTGACCCGACAGGCCTGAATATTTATTACATAAGGGAACAGCAAAATCCTGACCAGGGCCTCGACCATTAGATGACATATTTTCCAGTTATTTTTTAGACACCGACTTTAGGTAAAATCGGTATTAATCAGTGTCAATCCGTGTCTGGAAAAATAACATATTTCTAACATTTTGTTCTCAATCATAGTAAAGGTTAAAAGGATTAAATACAAATTTTAAAAAAAAATATAATAACGTGCAATGTGGTTGATTAAATGGAGATAAGAGAATGACACTCTCAAAACGAGTCATGATTGTAATGATTATTGCCATTTTAACATTGATAGTTCTTTTCAGTGCAATTGATGGATGGAATTATGTAACTAAAAATGAATTTTGTGAAATATGCCATGAGATTGAATTTGAGAAATATAATACCCCTGGCGATTCTATGGATTTCGCTCATAATGACAAGGGAATTTCCTGTTCTCAATGCCATGAAGCAGCCGAAACTGTAGGAATGTTGGAATTTAAAAAAGACATTGCAATTATGCTAATATATGATGTAGCTGGCATTGATGCTCCGCCTGAAGAAGATGAAGTTGTGGACCTTGAAAATAGATTTAGATGTCTCAAATGCCATTCTGATTATATTTCACTGACCTCACGAAGAGTAATCAACCCACATGACGAAGTTGGTGATTGTAATTCATGTCACAAAGGACATGAAAGAGGAATTTCTGAACAAACATGCGGTGAATGTCATACTAAAGCCATTGCGTCTTTAGAATTTGAAGGAGGAAAACATGCAAAGAAAGGCTGTTCCTTCTGCCATCCACAACACGGATATGTTCCAAAGTGTCAGGACTGCCATGGATTGTATCATCCTGCTGGTTTCGAGGAATGCGCCCAATGTCATACCAATGCTCATGCACCACGAAATCTTGAATTTTCTTCAAATATTTCAAAAGAAGAATGTACTTTATGTCATTTTTCTATTATACGAACTACTTTTGAAGCCCAGCCAACAAAGCATGCTGGAATTGAATGTGTGCTTTGTCATCCCAAACACGGTCAAATCCCGGTATGTACAACATGTCATACCGGACATAATGAAACAATGAAATCTGAAGAATGTACTCACTGTCATTTACAGGGTCATGTGCCTTCTCAGGTTGATTACTCGCCAAACACACCAGCAAGCTTGTGTAGAGGATGCCATGAAGAGGATGCCAGACAACTTAAAGAGAATATCACAGGCCATTCAGACAAGAATTGCACATACTGCCATCCACGGCATGGACAAATACCTGAATGCACTGCATGCCACGGATCTAAACATGGCATGTCGTCCGGATGTACTACCTGTCATATGGAGGCACATAATTTAAGGTTCCCGGAAAGTAGATAATTTGATGTATAAATAAATAAATTAAACAGACAATGAGAATCCCAAAACCGCTTTGTCTTATCATACTTGACGGATGGGGGATTAATCCGAAAATAGAAGGTAATGCTGTTGCCATGGCAAAAACGCCTGTGATGGACAGCCTTCTATCAAAATATCCCCACTCAACATTAGATGCTGCCGGTGAATCAGTCGGCCTGCCAGAAGGACAAATGGGCAACAGCGAAGTGGGACATATGAACCTGGGAGCAGGCCGTACTGTTTATCAGGATATTACCAAAATAAATCAATCAATAAGTGATGGTGACTTTTTTCACAACCCGGCATTAATGGGGGCCATTGGATACGTAAGGGCCCATGGATCTTCACTTCATCTCATGGGTCTTTTATCTGATGGGGGGGTTCACAGCCATATTGATCATCTGTTCGCCCTGCTTAAAGTGGCCAAGAATGCGGGGTTAAAAAAAGTATATATCCATGCATTCCTGGATGGTCGTGATGTTCCACCCCGTAGTGCTGAGCAGTATATTATCCAGGCAGAAGCTAAGATGAAAGAATTGGGGATCGGGACCATCGCGACCCTCAGCGGGCGGTATTATGCAATGGACAGGGATAATCGGTGGGAACGGGTCCGTCCTGCTTATGATGCACTAACCTTAGGGGTAGGTGAAACATCACCCAGTGCAACGGATGCCTTAAATGCAGCTTACGAACGTGGTGAAAATGATGAATTTGTCAAACCCACAGTAATTCTTAACCAGGACAATCCCACAGCAACAATAAATAATGGTGATGCTGTTTTCTTTTTCAACTTCAGGCCTGACAGGGCACGGGAGTTAACAAGAGCCCTGAACAGGCAGGATTTTACGGGATTTGAGCGTAAGAAATTACCTGACATCCATTTTGTTTGCATAACCCAGTATGATGAAACATTTGACCTGCCTGTGGCATACCCTCCCAAGTATCTGAGTAATACTTTGAGTAAATATCTTAGCAACATAAAAAAAACTCAGCTTCATATCGCTGAGACTGAGAAATATGCATATGTTACGTTTTTCTTTAATGGTTTTATTGAGAAATTTTATAAAGGAGAATACAGGAGTCTGATCCCATCACCAAAAGTGTCAACCTATGACCTAAAACCAGAAATGAGTGCCCATAAATTGACTGAAGTACTACTGGAAAAGATCATATCTAATTATTATGATGTGATTATAGTTAATTATGCCAATCTTGATATGGTAGGTCATACCGGAATATTTGAAGCTACTGTAAAGGCAGTAGAAACAGTAGATGAATGCCTCGGCAAAGTAGTAGACGCCATAATCTCAATTGGTGGTGCAGCACTTATTACAGCAGATCACGGTAATAGTGAACAGATGAGCTATTATGAAAATAACAGCCCTCATACTGCTCATACTACAAACCCTGTGCCTTTGATATTGGTTTCTGAAATGGATAATGTAACAGTAAGAGAGGGCATCTTTGCAGATGTGGCCCCCACCCTCTTGGAACTATTGCAACTGGAAGTCCCGCCTGAAATGACAGGACAGTCATTGATCTCAAGGATAATCTAATCTATCATAACATCCTTTAGCCCGATATATGTCCAGTACTGCAGTTGTTTTTGATAGCGCGGGAACCTTGCTTCATATGTACCGTGCTGCCAAGAACCTGATAAACGGTACCATATGTTATGATATTGTGACCACTAACCTGGCAAGCACCAATCCGAATTACGGTATTGTGATCCTTCATATAGATCCTGATACATTAATGCAGATCGATGAGAGCTATCTTATCCACCAATTCCTGGATGAATACAATATTGCCATTGATATTGGATGCAGCAGCCGTCCGGTAAGTGTGGAAGAAGCTCGTTTAATAATTAATTTTGATTCAAGGGCAATAGTATCTGATCTTCATGAAGTGTTACAGGCTGTATTGGGACAATGTGATAATCGCCGGTACATGGGAGTGGGCGTAATGATCGATATAGCTAATAATTGCATCCCTTACACGCTAAGTACGGGAGGTAGTATATTCCCTGGAGTAGCAGATGTGGTTAAGCAACTGGAAGATATGGGAGTGGATGTCTATATTGCATCAGGGGATAAACAGGAAGATGTCGAACTGATTGCGAGAAGCATAGGAGTAAAAAAAGAACATACTTTCGGGCTTTCAACTCCCCAGCGGAAGGGTGAGATCATTGTAGAGCTGAAAGGGTCTTATGATAAGGTTGTTATGGTCGGAGATGCTATTAATGATATTATGGCGTTCAAGCAGGCTGATTTTGCAGTATTGACTGTCCAGCAAAGGAATGTGAGACCTGAAAAACTGAGTAATGAGGCTGATGCCATAATCGATCATATTTCCAAAATAGTCCCTCTCGTGGGTGATTTAATTTGAAAAAAGGAGAACAGGTACTTTTATTAGGAAACGGCAAGCGTTATTTTGCAAAAGTTGAAGAAGGAGATCTTCATACCGATGTGGGTGTTTTCAAGCTGGACAGCTTAATGGAATTGCAATATGGAGATACGATATCTTCTCATCTTGGTTTTAAATTAAGGATCTATAGTCCCAGGCTGCCAGATTTTTTTAATCAACTGAAAAGGAGCGGGGCCCCTATTAGTCCTAAGGACATTGGAATGATCATTTCGCATATTGGTCTTGGTAAAAATGATGTAGTGCTTGATGCAGGTACTGGTTCAGGTATAATGGCTATTTATTTGGGGTATGTTGCTAAACGTGTAGTGACATATGAAATTCGGGAAGAATTCCTGGAAATCGCTAATTCAAATATTGAACTTGTGGGACTTGAAAATGTTGAGGTGAGATTTGGTGATCTGATTAATGAAATTCAATCCATTGATGAGATATTTGATGCGGTAACCCTTGATATGCATCAATCGGCACTGGTAATCCCATTAGTTCAAAAAGTGCTAAAACCAGGAGGATATGTGGTAGTGTTCACACCATTTCTGGAACAGGCTAAAGAGGTAAGAAATGCAATTAACGAGGCTGGATTTGAAGAGACTATAACTCTTGAATGCACGCAGCGGGAGATTTCCTTCAGTGAAAGAGGGACCAGACCTTCAACCACCAGAGTTGGGTATACTGGATTTATTACTTTCACAAGAATGCCTTGAGTGTTACCATATTTGTTATCATAATTGTTACTACAATTGCTACCAAAAAATATATTAGTTATTAAAAGAACATATGTATTATTCTTTAAATTGTTGTCTAATTGCAGCGATTTGGGAATGCATGCTACGTGAGCTAGCAATGAAGTGAATAAACAGATTTCAAACCGCTGGAAGAAACAAGTTACGACAATCTAATATGTTGTGAAATGCATAGGACCGGACATGGTCTTAAAGGATTGAAATAGAAATCAAATATTCCTTCATTTCAGAAATGTTGGCACATATTTAGAGAATATGTGTGTGGAGTGGTTGAATGCAAGCGCAAGTCCCTAAAAAGGGAGCCTCAGAGAAAGGGAGGTCAGCTCACAATTAATTTTATTATTTTTCTGAATTCTTATTCTTTCAATTTTTGTTCAATTACCCTTAATACTTGATTTTCTACAATATTCAGGGGCTGCTCGGCGTCAACCACCAAAAAACGTTCAGGATCCTTTTCAACCAGTGTTAGATAATTGGTCCTGACTTTTTCCAGGAATGCCACCTTTTCGAATTTAGTCTGGTGACTGCGACTCCCAACTCTTTTTACCGCAACTTCTGGTCTGACATCAAAAAGAAATGACATATCAGGTATTATGGTCCAGCCTGTATGCAGCTCCATCACCCATTCCAGCGCATTGTCAATAATTCCATCCAAAGTTGCTCCCTGATAAGCATACCTGCTATCAGAATACCGATCCGAAATCACGATTTTGTTATCTTCCAAGGCAGGTCGTACTGTCCTGCTAAGGTGGTCGGCATGGTCTGCAATGAACAGGAACAGTTCAGCTATTGGGTCTGTCTCTGACTTGATTGCACGATAGACTGTCTCTCCGATCCATTCTGTGGTTGGTTCCCTGGTAAATATTATATTAGCATTTTCATAAAACTTCTGTTTTAATAGTTTTAGAATCGTAGATTTTCCTGACCCGTCAATTCCTTCAAAGGTTATCAGTTTTCCAGTCATCTAATCTTTCCTTAAAAGTCAAATAAAGAACTCTGGTTCTTTCCTTCTTCTTTACTTGATCTCACGGGTTCTTGAGGTTCAATATTTATGGGAATTTCATCAGGTTCTTTCTTAATTTCGGTTTCTTCTTTCATGTGGGTAAATCTGCCGAACATTTCAATATCATGTTCAACTTCGTCCTGGATAAGCTGTTGAGCTGCCTGGTATATCTTTTCAACTTTCTTAGACGGCTTTGACTCTAACAAAAATGCGATCTCATCAGGATTGAGTTTCAACTCAGCTGCCAGACCCACGGAATGGTCGCTGCTTTTCATCATCTGTTTGAAAAAGACAAGGAGGTCAGAACGAACATATTCGCTGGACACGTGGAAATGTTCTCCAATCTTCCCTGCCAGGGAATCCCTGATATTTCGCCTGGCTTTAGTCTGCCCCATTTTTCTAAAGTACTGGGGGGGCTGATATTTTTTATATCCCGGATATGTCTGGGTCTTAACAGCCGCGACACCTCCGGACATAAGCAGTCCGGCATATCGCCAGAGTTTATAATTCTGCCTGCGCCTGACCCTTCCCAGGAACTGATCAGCCCTTGCAAGCTGGAAATATCCGGCAGCCATATCCTCATCTTTGGTATATCCTATAGGCAGGTTCTCATCTATCCAGTGTATCAGCTGTTCCGGACTTTCATCCACCTGCCATGCTGCTTCCTGGGCAGATCTGACATCGTGTTCCTTGAAAATAACATCCATTGCCTTGAATACTGTTTCTTTATTGTCCCTAGGAGATGTGACCATATCATCAACTTCAAGTTCATGCTTGCCGATGGCCATGGCCTGGAGATCATTGATCGCACTTCTCAGGTCACCATTGGCACCTTCCACGATCCTTTCGATAACACCGATGCCGATCATCACACCTTCGTTTTTGCATATATTTTTTAACGCTGTAACCATCGATGTGGTGCTGACACTTCTGAATTGAACGGGTCTGCAGGACATCCGAAGCGTGGGAGTTATATCATAGAATTCATTAGCGATCAGAATAATTGGTTGGGAGGTGGTCTTGATAACATTAATGAGAGCATTGGCACCGCCGTGGTCATAGTTCCCATGCAGGTTATCTGCTTCATCCAACATAACAAGCCTGCGGCCCGTCGTACCGTCAAATGTACCCATTTTACTGGCAGAACCTGCCACTTTCTGAATAATACCTGCAGTCCTCTGGTCACTGGCATTTAGTTCTATTACATCCCAATCCATCTCGTATGCAAGAGCATAAGCTGCAGATGTCTTGCCTACGCCAGGTTTTCCGTAAAGTATTAAGGCCTTATCTTTGGGCACCCCACGTTCCCACTCATGTGCCCATTTGATAAGTTCTTTAACAATACTGCTGTGGCCTACTAAATCTTTAAGGTTTTTTGGACGATATTTTTCAGCCCATTCCATAGGCACTGTGCTCATTGTCATGTATGTTACCGGCAGGATTAAAAAAGATATCTTTTTTTTTATTAATTTTACCGCCAGGTGACAACTACATCATCAGGACGGAAATTAGGGTTAACATGTGATTTTTCAATAGGTGTATAATCCTGTTTTTCAAACATTAACAAGCCTAAATAAGCGATCATGCTTCCGTTATCACCCATAAACTTGTTTTCTGGGACATAGAATTTGATTCCCCTTTCA
>DATKUV010000037.1:0-4493 GCA_035530415.1 Candidatus Nanoarchaeia archaeon
ATTGAACATCTCTGCGCCATAGTTCTGGATGATAGGATCTTTTAGTTCGTTCTTCAGCTTTTGTTGGTAGATTGTACAATGACGGGCGAAATCAATGCTAAGATCTTCCTTCTCGATTCCCTCAAAACCAGTATTATGCAACAGCTCTCCATACCCATCCAGCGTTTCCATATAAGGAAAGACCATGAAGTCATTAAGCTGGATCCATTCTTCGTCAGTCATGGTCCCTGTCTGGATCCAATCTGTAAAAGCAATAAGACCGTTAGGTTTCAGAACCCTGTGAGCTTCTTCTATTAATCGTGCTTTTTCTGTTATATAGCACCAGGCGTCCTGCCCCCAAACAATATCAAAAGTATCTGCTCTAAAAGGGATATCAAGGGCATTGCCCAATCGATAACGTACCAGATCGTCCAATCCTTCGTCAATGGTCCTCCTCTTAGCTTCATCTACCATTTTTTGTGTGGCATCCAGACCCGTGACATGACTGTTATATTTCCTTGCCAGGTGTCTGGCCGGACCTCCCAAAGCACAGCAGATGTCAAGAATATTAGCATCCCTTTTCACTCCGGCTTTTAATGCCATTATGTCTGTTTCACTCTCTCCACCCACATGGATCTGCTCACCCATCAGCATTTCCCAGAGAATACCTCCTGCCCCTTCATAAACTTCATTGACATCCCCTATGGTAAAATCCAATTTCCGGCCTTTCTCTATAGTATTCAAATATGTCAGCTCCTAACAATTCGGGTAGTTATTGGGATTCATCCAGCATCTTGGGTCCTCGGCCAGGATATCACCAGTCTCATAAAAAGCAGTAGCTCTGCATCCCCAACAAACAGAGTTATGTTCGCAGATACTACAATGACCAGGAAGATTACCGGGGTCTCTTAGGTGTGTCAACAGCAGGACATCCCTGTATTGTTCTACGGCCTGCTCAAATGAAGTGTTAAAGATATTCCCGAATCCTTTTCTGATAACAGAGCAGGGTGTCAGGTCTCCGTCAATGGTAACGCAGATTATCCCCCCGCAATAAAATTTATTAGCATCCATAGTACTCATGGAGAGTTGAGAGGTAGCATAATTTACTTCATCCCGAACCTCGCAGGCTTCTCTGATATCCTGGATATCAGGGATCCATTCAGTATGCTCCTGGGCAAGTCCTGTTTTGCACATCTGGGTCAGACAGGTCCTAATGCCAAAATTATCGAAAAAATATCTGGTTGTCTGCTTAACATCATCTCCGGCCACCTGTTTTGTGAACGTGATGCAATTGATCATGTTATCAGGTTCCTTTCCCAGGGTTTGAACATTCTCGATCCCTTTCAGGATAGATTGGATCTTCTTTTTTGGATCACCAGTATGTAGCTTGCCATAGATCTTCTCATCCAGGCTGTCTAAATGTACCGAAATAAATCCTCCCTTTGTAACTTCAACTGCTTTTTTAGCCACTTCAATATTCTCAAGGGGTATTCCGCTGGTCCAGATATTATTCTTTAATCCTTTGTCCATGGCATATAACATCAATTCATACCAGTCACTTCTTAGAAGTGGATCACCACCTAACCAGTCTATAGCCCTCACTTCCATCCTTGCTGACGAATCCAGGATATCTATGATGTTCGAGGTGGGTAGTTCTTTCATGAGAGCATCAACAGATGATGCGTAACAGTAACGGCAGCCTTGCTGACAGGTCAGGTTCGATTCGATCTGGACCGTGTAGACCTTATTCTCTTCAAAATATCTCATTTCCTCTGTATGATCGGGATGGAAGCAGCCATATGTGATTATCGATTCGAGTTCCATTCATTTTCACCTTATATTCCCAATTATTCTCCCAAAATCTTGATTGCGATAAGTGGCAATATTATCATGAGCATAGCCCAGACAAAGCCAATTTTTTCCACCTGGAATCGTCCTAATTTCTTGACAAACCTCTCCATTATAGCGAGGATGACCATAACAAACAGCATGGCATTGAAAATACTGGTCGACGCATGGTGTTCGGCCGGAAGATATATGGAGAATGCATCGGGATTAGACCATCTTACCAGAAAAAAGACCAGTGACATATGAGCCAGACCGATATAAGCAAAGGTCATCATGTGGATTTTAAGCCATGCATTCAATCTGGGATTTGGATGGATAAGTTCAGTCTCTCTTCCCTTTTCTACAAAATAGAGAATGATCATAAGACCTAATAACCCGATATAAATACCGGTCGCAGTGCTCCAAGACCAGAAAGCCAGCAAGGTAGGAACTATGAAAAATACAGAAATGACGGCTATCAACTGGCACGAGATCTTCCTCAGATGGAATGCCATTCCCACTGTAACAAAAGTGATGGGAATTGCGAAATTATGTCCCCACCTGGGATCTTCCCTGAACAGGAAAAAGGCTGGTCCTAACCAGAAAAAAAGCCAGGTAACTCCCAGGATAAAGATCCCATTTGCCGAAGTCATTACTTTATCAGTTTCAAATTTGATAGAATCAATTTGCATGGTAAAACCCTATAAATTTGTTAACTTTTTTATTATATGAGTGTTTCTCTTATTAATTGTCAATGATATCAATTATCACACCTGTACTAAATGAAGAAGAATTTGTGGGACCCTTCCTGTTCCATCTTAATAATTTAGATGATGATTTTGAGCTGATTTTGGTGGACGGGGGGAGTACTGACAGGACCATTGACCAGATCCGGAAATGTTTAACCTCTTTTCGGCATCGGTTTGAATTGCTGGAAACGAAAAAGGGAAGGGGCTACCAGATGAATATGGGAGCAAAAAGAGCTCAGGGAGATATCCTGCTCTTTCTTCATGTTGATAGTCTGATCAATAAGTATTCTTTAAGGATCATAAAGAGGGAACTGGAGGATCCGGCCATAATTGGAGGTGGTTTTACACAAAGATTCAACGATACTGACATTTTCCTAACATTGATGAGCTTATTGGGAAATTTCAGGACCCGATTGACCAATATCTTTTATGGTGATTATGGATTTTTTATAAAGAAAGAAATATTCGAAAAAATGAGGGGATATGATGACATACCTTTTCTAGAAGATGTAGAGATCTGCCGAAAGGCTAAGAAATTTGGGAAACTGAAGCAAATAGATTGTAGGATTTATACCTCTTCTAGACGATTTATCAGTAAAGGCAGGATGAAGCTCTCCATTGTTTTTACATTGGCTGTTATTATGAATGCATTAGGATTCAGACCAGGGTTTTTGGAAAAATATATTGTGGATAAATAAATTTTTTACATTTACCACATTAATGAGGTCTGGCAGTTGCACACCATAAGGGCAGGTATAAGAGATCTATTATTATCGTGTCTCAGGATATTTTTCCGTTGATTCTCTTGCAGTAACCTCCGCAGGAATGGCTGGATTATCATGTTGGTGTCTGGTACTAAACACCTATCAAACATTTTAAATTATCACAATCAATAAACCTGGTTATAACAAAATTTTAAGAGCTCCGGGGGGGATTTGAACCCCCGACCTAGTGATTACAAATCACTCGCTCTGCCGGGCTGAGCCACCGAAGCATGGTTATTTTTGATAAAAGCGCACGCTTGAAGGTTATTATTACACATAAATACTTCGGTGGATTATCCAAAACATTATATGTTTTGCCACTCCTTCTTTGATTAAAGATAAAAATTCCAGCAATTTAATAACAACTACATAAGGGATTTTCATGGGGTCTGAAAAAGAAGAATATCTTAAAAAGCGTTATATTGAAATGTCATCTGCCCAGCTAGAGCTCATCATTAAACAGATCAACCTGGAACTGGAACATCATCCTGAAACTGATCCGGCTGAATTGCATATAGCAGTTGAAGCCCTTGAAGAAAAGAAAAAGGCAGCCCAGAATAATAAAAAGCACAGACCATGTCTTCCTGATAATATGGAACATTGTACAGATATTGGTGAGGAATTCTGATCATGGATCCTGTCATAAAAGACCGCGTTAATGCTCATCTGGAAACCATTGAGGGTGTATATGGTGTAAAAATCCTGAATAAAAATGAAGTTGCTGGCTGGATCTCAAATAGGACAAAAGATGAAAAGACTGCTTTGACTATTGCCACAGCATTAAATACGTGGGTTATGATAAACAACGCTAGCAGTGGTGTAAAAATCCCTTATAATGTAATGAATCTGATATATAAAAATCTTACCTCTAAATAGAAAAATGATGGATACCCGGTATCCATCTTCAAACTTAACTTTTGACTTCAGGCGGCCAGTTCTTCTCCATCCAGCCAGGAATGCGACCGCTGTCCGGAGGTCCGATCTTTACATTCAATCCACTGGTATCTTCCATATCACCCTGAAGCCTTGCTGCCAGTCCCGGAAGTATCACAGTATTGTGACTGGTCATATTCTTGAAATCGAAATTGTCCTTATTGAACCCATCAGTTATTGTTTTGCCTGTCAGCTGACCACCTGCTACCGCAGCCTCCACACCCAGACCGTCGGTATCTGC
>DATKUV010000038.1:0-4955 GCA_035530415.1 Candidatus Nanoarchaeia archaeon
TGAGATAAATGCCCACTGCCGCCAGCCAGAGATAATGGAACTTGGGGCAGGGCAGTCGCTACTGGAACATCTTGAAACATTAAGTGAGATCGTTCAAGCCGTAAAAAGTATAGGTGCCGTAGTATCTGTAAAGATAAGAGCTAATGTAGTAGACGATCTGGAAGTGGCAGAGGTAATTGAAGAGTCTGGAGCAGACATAATTCATATTGATGCCATGGGCCAGCGTGGTGCAGATGTGAATGTTATTAAAAGAATTCGGAATAATACATCATTATTCATTATTGGTAATAATTCTGTGGTGGATATTTCCACTGCCAAGTCTTTATTCTCCAGGGGCGCAGATATGGTGTCAGTAGCCAGGGCAGTCCTGAAAGAGCCGAATATAATACGATTTTTAGCAGACCAGATAACACGTTATCAAATGGATACAGGCTGGTACAATTCGCCAAAACACATTTGCGGCGGCGGGGATCTAAGAGCACTGGCATTTTGCTGCTTACCTGTAAAACCATGTGCAGTTCACAGTGCACTTAAACAGATTGGCATGACAGCCGAAGAATTTGCCAGGCTGAAACTGGACTTTGTGCAGGGCACTCCTCTGGAATATGGAGACAGCACGTGTTTTGGTAGTATGACATGGTGTTGTAAGATTACCAAGCCCTGTTTCTTGCGAGATGGTGTACTTGAGGTTGTGGGCTTATCTGATGTAGAGTTCATGCAGATAAAAAAGCGCATGTCAGAAGAGATATTAGCGCGCAGGAATAAATAATATTGAAAAACAGGATTGTTAATGAACGATTCTGAAGATTTCGATGAACTCGAAAAGGCAATTGAAAAAGCTTCCAAAGAAACTAATCCGACAATCCTGGTCTGTCCCCAGTGCGGTTCAACAAAGGTTACATATTATATGGGTATGAAGACCGGTGTACAGTATCAGTGCAAGGATTGCGATTATGTGGGAGCTTTTATAATAGAAAAGGATAAGGATTAAATTATCATATCAGAAGATACTTTAATTCAAAAGTCTTGAACGAAAAAAAAGGAGAAAGTTCATGGATTACAATACACACAATAGAAGCACGAAACAAAAAATTCTGGCATTTGAATTATCACTTATTATAGCTTTCATATCAACAATCGTCATTTATTTAATAGACAGTTTCCTTCTAAAACATACTGAGTTCAGTCCTCTTACCGAAATCCAATTCTATGGGGTTGTTTTCATTGTAGTATTAGGATTAGTAATGGGCCTGCTGTTTTATCGTGAAGAAAAAGATGAAATAATTGAAGTTGAATCAGATATTAAAACTAAAATGATAAAGAAGAAGCAAAAGAAGTACAAAAAATCAAATGCTTCTAAACGATAGATCATTTTTCTAATATTATTATTCTGGCACGTTCTCCAACACTTAATTCAATCTCGTCATTCCATCCGGGTTTGGCATAACAGTCATTGATCTGTAATTTAGTGCCCAGGTCAATTTCCTGTAAGATATCTGTCTGTTCTCCCCATAATGATACTTTGATCCTGCCAGAATTGTCAGAAATATGGATGTTCACTACGCGACCGGTTGACCCGTCTTTTTTCTGGAATTCTTTTAATTCATCAAGTCCGCTAACATTGCCTATAATATTGTATGACTCTTTAATTTCAATATCAGTTATCTGAGTGATAACTTCCTTGAATTCAACCTGTTTACTGCTTTTTCTAATAGAACTGTTATTCCCAAGGTTGACCTCAATCTGGTTATTGAAGGTATTTTCTTTAGCATAGCCTCCAAATATTTCGATGGCATCTCCAACCACAAACATATCAATTTGATTTGCCAGATCATCCCACAATGTGACCCTGATCTTACCGGTTGCATCACCTATTGTCAGATTCCTGACATTACCGTTTGAGCCATCCTTGCGCTTGAATGTTCTTATGTTTGAGATATCCAGGATCTTACCCAAAATATGAATTTCACTCATTCCAGATTTAATTTCGTCAATTTTATACGGTTCCTTCCTGACATCAATCTCCTCACCAATGGCAAGTTTGTCAATACTACCCCCTCTGCCCACACTAATCTCAAGACCATTTCGCCCTTCTTTAACAAAACCTGACACCTTAATTGAATCCCCAAATACAATATCCCCGATTTTTACAAGGTCTGATGCCTCATCCCACAGCACTATCCTGATGCTGCCGGTCTCATCTGCAAGAGTAAGGTTGGCAACATGTCCCATAGACCCATCCTCCCTGTTAAAGGTACGAACGTCAGAACATGATGTGATCTTTCCCAGCACTGCAACATTTGATATCTCGGATGTCACCTGATTGACCTTTAATTGGTTATCTGTTTCACCCATATTGTGAATTACCAGTCTGGCAGCTGTGATTTTATCAGCCAGACCTCCCATGAAGCTTTCAGTTTCATCTACTTTGCCCAAAAACTCCTCCAGGGTAAGGCGGTCTTTCACTCTTTCATAAATTTCCATTATCTCTTCCATAAATATCCAATATGCTATGATGAATATAATTGATTTAAGTGTTTTCAATTTAGGATTTAGAAAGTCATTGCATGGAAACTTTTTTTATCCATGCCGCTATTAATGACCTCGGTGTAATTATCATGACAATCAAAGATGGAGATTTTATTAAGCTAACATATACTGGTAAATTGGAGGATGGCAAGGTTTTTGATACAACCAATGAAGAACTGGCCAGAGTCCATGGTATCTTCAACCAGAATGGAAGATACGGCGGAGATGTAATAATTATAGGTGCTAACCAGACAATACCAGGTCTTGAAGAAGATATAAAGCAACATGAATCAGGGTATGAAGGAACAGTATCTATCCCTCCTGAGTTGGGTTTTGGGTATAATGATCCTAAAAATGTAAGAGACCTTCCCATGAAAAAATTTGAGCATACCCCCCAGGTTGGTATGCAGATCGAGATCGATGGAAAAATTGGTACAGTCACAAAGGTACTGGGTCGTCATGCAAGGTTAGATTTCAACTCCCTTATGGCAGGTCAGACCGTTACCTATGATTATAAGATCGAAGAAGTTATCGAAGGTACTAAGAACCAGGCAATTGGTATTGGTACATTGTATACTGGTCAGGAATTGGATATTGAGATCGAAGGTACAGTGGCTTCTGTGAATGTTCCTATCGGGTTTAATTATTCCCAGAGCTGGATAGTCTCAAAGGCCCAGATGGCGCTTGAAATCATAAAATATACTGATATAACAGAACTCAGGTTCATTGAGATATATACTGAAGATATGCTAAAAGGGATATCTGAAGAGCTAATTGAATCAGAAATAGAAGAAGCATCCGGAGAAGAGTAAATCTTCTCCAATATTCATTTACGTGCTGAGGTAGCCCAGCGGACTACGGCGCCGGTCTTGAAAACCGGTGGTGCTTTGCGCCACGGGAGTTCGAATCTCCCCCTCAGCGTTTTACTTTTTTTTGACTTATAAAAATTTTGACATATAAGGCCCATCCCGCTCAAATCCCAACCGCTTATAGTACGGCCTGACCCCTATCCCGCTGATTACGGCCAGTTTCGCAAAACCTGCAGCCTTTGCCCTTTCCTCTGCTTCCCTCAGCAATTCTTCACCACACCCCCTGTGCTGCCACTCCTTCTCCCTGGCATTCTGACCCACGCTCACAAGCGGCCCGTAAACATGCAATTCCCTGATAAGAGCTGCGTGTTTTAATTCGGGCCTATGGGGACTATCTGGATATCTTAACCTGGTAAAACCCACCAGTACATCCTGTTCAATATCCTCAAACGAGATGAAATGTTCTTCACCTTCGCAGGCCCCGTACGACTCAGACCTTATCTGGATATTTTCAGGTTCAATACCCTTAAGTGATAAATGCCCTGCTTCGCGACATCGAATACAATGGCATCGTTTTTTTTGCTGGGTAAGTCTGATTCCTGCCAACTGTCTGATATTGCTTTTTGTTACACCTGCTTCGATCTGCCAGGCAGGGATATCTCGCTGGACACGCTGCAGCCGAACCCATCTTGGCAGGATAGCTTTTATCCCGGCGATCAGTTCAACTGCATCTTCAAGTTCCAGAGAATCGTATTTGCCTGACTTCCACAGTTTATGTAAACCAGTGCCCTTTGTGATAAGTGTTGGATAGATCTTCAAATAATCCGGTTTGAACCTCTCATCATCAAATAAACGTTTGAACATGCGCAGATCCATATCAACAGAAGAACCTGGAAGGCCCGGCATCATATGGAAACCCACTTTGAATCCGGCATCCCTTAACATCGTATTTGCCTGCACTGTATCATGGATTGAATGCTTACGCTTGATTTTCTCAAGGACAAAATCATAAAGAGTCTGGACTCCCAGTTCCACTTTAGTCCCTCCAAGTTTCAGCATTATATCAATCTCCTGGGGCCCTGCCCAGTCAGGTCTGGTCTCAAAGGTCATCCCCACATTGCGCACAGGACCAGTCTCATTTTCCGCCTGAACATCCTCTGTGTACCTAAATGTAGCACAGTCGGGACGTACCTCAAAATCATTCATTGCTTCCAGACATCGTCTAACAAACCAGTCCTGGTAGCAAATATTCCTGGCAGTGAAACTCCCGCCCATTATGATAAGTTCTGATTTATCCACCGGATGTCCGATCTTTTTTAGCTGAGTAAGTCTGTTAGCCACCTGGGTGTATGGATCATAATCATTTTGAATCGCCCTCATGGTAGCAGGTTCATGCCCCATATAGCTCTGCGGCGAATTATATTCGGAATCAACTCCGCCAGGACAGGGCAGGCAAATCCCATGTGGACAGGGAGTAGGCGAGGTCATAACAGCTATTACAGCAACCCCTGAAATGGTCCTGACAGGTTTTTTTTGCAAAATTTCAATTACCTTATTAAATTCATGAGGTTGGACAAGTTCTAAAATCTCAGAATTGCTAGGTAGACTCTTCAAACG
>DATKUV010000039.1:0-11693 GCA_035530415.1 Candidatus Nanoarchaeia archaeon
GTAAGAAAATAAAGGAAATTTTTGAGAATCTTATAAAAAATAAAGGCCTAAAATACGTAAAGCTCAATACCATTGTTTCTGAAGAAATCTAGAGTCAGCAATTTGATATCCAGGTTCTTAGCTCTGATATTGTTAAAATAATAGGTACATCTTTACCGTTTTCTCGCAGATCATGGCTGAGTTTCGTTACCAGGGGCAGTTCAATAGATGCCTTTTTCATGGTATATTAAATATAATATCTGGTGGGTTGTGTATATTCAACCTACTACACAGTCAATATGGGTATTTTTGTGGAACGCACCCAAAGGGTAAAATAAGAACTTTTCAATTTCTTTTTGTTTCGAGGTCCTCGTTGTTTTAACCATTGGTGGTAGGCTCACTTCTGTGATCTGGTATCGTTTGGCAACAAATTTTCTGCGTGAATCCATTCTCGAGTAATGCTTCAATCTCAATGCAATGTATGTCCAAGTTTTGGAAAAAGAAAATCGTGTGGCAGAGGCAAAAAGCAACGGATTGGGAATTAGAGTAACATTGCTTATTTTACCTTTCAGGTGCGTTTCCCAAAAATACCCTTATTCGGCTAAGATTAAAAAATAAAAGAGAGAGGATATGCCCCCCCTATATTTTGATAGGTATTTGTGTTTTACTAGCTTTCCTCTTCTCCAACAGGTTCTGAACCACTGTATAGAAAACCACTAGATGTGTCATAGACTAACGGTTTTTCGTTTCGTAAGATATCAACCAAACCATGATAGTCCGCCTCGCTTACAGAGAAGTTATTGTACCCTCCTTCCTGGAAATATACACGTATCCAGCCATATCCTGAGCTACTTACATTATTTCCCTTTCGCCACCCAACTTGGTAGTTTGTTACATGCTTAATTGCCATTGTATTCAAATCCTTTTATTTTTGGTACTTATTTAGCGCCCTTCCTTGGCACTGATGGACTTACCACAGTACCCTTTTTATAGGGCAAATCCTCGTATATCTCGGATTTTTTTATCCATAGTTTTCCATCATTATCAATTCTAGGTTTATAATACTTATATTTTTCTATTAATAGCAATGTTGTAATATTGAGTGTTGCAATTATAAATAATTCGCCGTGATTGTGTAATGAAGGTATCACCCCGATTCGTCTGTAAAGTACTTATAAGACCATAATTGGGTAAAACTGTACAAACAGGAAGAATACGCCATCATAAACAGAAAAACTGAAAGATGCGACTGCATTTCACCTTACCAAAATTATAGAGTTAAAAGTGGCTTGAAAAATGGGATGTGCACAAAGAAGAAAAAGGTTGGTCCTATAATAGAAACGTCACAAACACATGGCGCATTTGCCCTGTTTGTACAGTTTTACCCACATTTTCGAAAGTCAAGTTTGATAGCCTCATCCGAATTATTTTTGGGAGTGTATAAAAAAAAGATAATTTTGTCTTCTCTTAATTGAACACCATATCCTTCACAATACAATCTCGCCCCTGCAGGATCTCCACATCCGTGCTGTCGCAGGCCGGACAGTGAATCACAGGCAGCACATAATGAAGTGCCTGTAAGAACTTGATACCACCGTGATAGCTGCACTGGTTGCACTCGATAACGGGCTTGATCATATCGATCCTGAACTGTGCCCCTTCCAGTACTGTATTTTTTGTTAAGTTCTTGAAAATGAACTGAAGCTGGTCAGGATTCAGGGATGTGAGCTCACCCACCTCAAGCCAGACTTCCTTTACACTTTCTGCATTGTGCTTTTTTGCATGATCAAGGGCAATGTCGATAATCCCGCCTGCAATTGATATTTCATGCATAATATCTACTCCTCTACGATCTCCCGGGACGAGCCCAGTTCAGACTTCAGCTTTATGGACTTGGCAGCTGCATTCAACAGGCTGCTAAAGGCACATACCGTACCGATACCCTGCCCCATGATCTCCTTATCCCTGCGGACCTGGGCCGTGACATAGGTATTTATCCCCACATCAGTATTCAGCTCTTTGTTCTCAAGATCAGAAATTATCAGATTCCCGGCCCGGCCCGTATCGCTCCTGGCGTTGCGGCATAGCTTCACAGGACACACCCGGCAGTACTCCCTGAACAGGGCACCCCACTTTGGCCCGGCAATACCGGCATTTATCTCTGCCTTTACTGCCGTGTAGGCTATGCAGCAAGCCATGGATCTGCCAGTCCGCTGGCCCTGCTCGTAGATCTCCACGTACACCCGGCCCCGCTTATACATGAACCGGGTCTCAATGTCCCGTTCATACTTATCCCTGCCCGTGTTGTGGGCACCCTGCAGCTGCACTTTTATCTTCTCTGCCAGTTCAGGATACCTGGGCAGGGCCGCAGCCGTACCGCAGGTGGGACAGTAGGAAATTGGGCCCACTGCCAGTTCATTACCTTCAGGATTATAGAACACCACTTCAATCCCCCATTTATTACGGCGTATCTCAACATGGCCCCCTTCCTCCCATACTTCCTTGTAGGCAGCAGCCACAGGAGTGACCACACGGCCGTAGCCGTAGATATCTGCCACCTTTTCCATATCTATAATACACTGGAGGGACTGGACCAGTTCCTGCTCCACCTCTGGTGTAAAGAACCCACCTTCCACCATAGCGAACAATATGGCAGGGGGCCAGGTGATACCTTCACCCTCACCCACCACATTACCTTTATCGTCATAGATCTTGGACCTGACACCGTCGGGCCGCTCCCGGGTAGATGCATACCCGCCCTGCTCGGATATTTCACGAAGGACGCGGTGGCAGGTGCCGCAGTTTCCCTCATCAATATTGACCTGGTCTTTCACCCTGTCCCTGACCCGGAGTGCAAATTCAGAAACCATACCGTATCATCCTTATCAATTCAACATTTCCTGACAGTAATTTTAAAATGATCATTCAGTTCTTCAATGGACACAATCTCATGGTCGTGCATCTGGCACCACTGGGGAATGGTCTCCCTGGCCGTCACATCATCAGAAATGACTTCCAGCACATCCCCTGATGACATGTCCTCAAGCTTCCGCTTTGTATGAAAGAGTGGGATCGGACAGTATCGTCCCCTGGTATCCAGTGTTTCCATGCTAACCTCATTTGGAATATATTAATAGTATCTATTCAAATACATATTTGAACCAGTATATAATAGTTATTTATGAACAATCAAGAATTGCCATCCTCTTTATAAATCGTTTGTGCACCAGAATTATTGGCAGTGGTCACAAAAACCTCTTCACCAATACTGGATTCCAGATATTCTGATACTGCCCCTTTCACCTGTTTCGGCTCCTAATCTGTCGTAGAAAATTAGCATAGTTCATTAGCTTGACATTGTCAGATTAACCTTTGGAAGGGATATGAGGATTTGATCAATTAGATAGTTGGCAAGAACACAAAGATTTCAATACATTATTTATTTATTTATATTTTTCTCATGATATAAACAATAAAATAAATACATGACATTGCAGAAATTGCTTCAAATGCAGGAGTTGCAGGTGTTTCAGTTTGTATGATTGGTGTTTGTATTTCACCATAATAGTCAACAAGTTCCTTTGTTGAAACAACACTAATATTCTTATTTTCTGTGTAATTTAAAAACTGATTAAAGGCCTGCCAATATCCAGTAGTTTCATTTCCAGTTATCCATGGATGCAACACCATTACCATTGGCTCATGTTTTTCTTCACATTCATCAAATTTATTCTTTAAAACGGAATACCATTCAGTTCCATTTATTTTATACTTGTTTGAAGCTGACAAATCACACAAGTAAATTTTTTCATCTGATGTTTCATACATGCTTACTGGAACTGCATAAAAACTATGATTAGTAACAATATAAGGCTTTGATTCATTTTCATGTCCTGGAATATATTTCAAACTAGAAATGAAACCGCTGTTATAGGAAATATTCAGAGAATCTAAAATAGTATAAGTATCTTCATTCTGACTGTAATATTGTGGTCTAAAACTTACTACTATCTGAGAATTTTCTTCTACTAAGTTTTTTGCACTAATTAATGTTTCTTTTTGTGTATTATAGTCCATTGTTTCAAGTTTTTCTGCAGTTACCCAACCGTGTAATGCTATTTCATGACCATCTTTATAGATGTTTTGAACTGTAGTTCCATTATTTTGTGCAAACGTACCAGTTACATAAACAGTTGTGGTGTATCCTCTTCTTTCTAATTCCTCTAAAACCTTTAGCAAATGTTCTCCTGTATATTCTGCATCAACTTGAAAATTAATTAATACATTATATGTAGATTGTTTGTAGTTTGAAGAATTATTTATTTCATATATTTTCTCTTCTTCAGCATAACAGGTAATAACCGTATTAGTTCCCATAAATACTAAAGTAATCAAGAGAACTGTAATTATTGACTTTAATTCAGTCATATTACTTCCTCATTCAGAATTGGTTCGACACAACAATCTATAATAGTTAATCATTAAAATTACTATATTAAGTAATTTTCGTCTCATTGGTTGTTCTAAATTCAATAAATATCCACCGTTCAGTTTTATAGTAAAAGTAAACCTTTGGAAGGGTGGAGAAATTTTATACCGCCATTGATCTCAATCGTTATACCCCGCAGCTCTGCTGCGGTTGGGTGTGCCGTCGCAACGTTTGACTTAAATAAAATGTAATTATGAATTATATTCGACCATACCCCATTGTTTCCACTCGAAAAAAGGAGAGAAATATTATTACTTTATAAATATTAAATTGTCTTATATTCTATTTGTTATATTTAGAAATATATGTCAAGTATTATGAGCAGTATGACTTCAAAAATAAAATTTGCCAAATCACGAATAAATTATTTTCTTAATGGAAAAATCCCTAACATTGAAGATATTGTTGAAGACACTGTTATAATTAATGAGATTGTCGGAAAAGTGATGAAAACGAACATTTCATAACATCTTCATCAGACAAATCGTTGTGCTGCGGTATGCTGTAATTTTTCCAGAGTTTAAAATACCTCGAAATATATGCTTTTCCGACAATCTCTTAATGAGGCAAAAAACAAATCAATAAAAATTGAAGTAGAAGATGAATACATTATAAATTCAAAAGGAAGATTAACACTACTGAATCCGAAATGCCCGATCCACGGAGATAGACATATTACAGAAAATTGTTGGACTTCTAATCAGCTTGAAACCATTATGGGGATCGGCGGACTACTGCCGTGATCTACGGTATATCAAGAAGTGCGTTTTCCTACTGGTTATTCTATTTCCTGTTTGCACCTGTGGTCTGGAAAGTATATTATGCACCCTGGTATGCGTGGAGCTATGATATAGTATGGAACCTGAAAAGTTGAAGATGAAACTGGAGCACTGGATCGAACATAATAACAGCCATGCAGCCAACGTTAAACGGCAGGCACAGGAGGCTGGAGAGATGGGATTTAGGGATGTTGAAACCGAACTGTTACTGGCTGCAGAGGATATGGAGAGGGCGGGCAGCCATCTTCAAAGGGCAATAGACAATTTGGGATGTTCATAAAGTGTATGACTTTAGTTAAGAATTAAAATTTTTATATCTGGCGCAGGGCTTCAATGTGGGGCGACTAGAAAGGTGCGCTGTAAGCTTTACCCACATGGCTTACCATTTCCTCCGAAGTCACCTGCGCCATAATTATTTTTGGATTCCATCTTACTTTAATCTGACGGTCCATGTGAGTACCGCAACGAGATCACCCAGGACCAGAGCCAGGTGCAACCGCTGGACCAGGCGCCACATCCCGGGTGCGCCCAGGACCATGAAGCTGACAGGCAATACCAGCGAGATGCTCAGGCATTATGTGGGGAACAGGAAGAAGGGGCATCTTTTCCTCAACGGGAGGACAGGGAAGAGGCTGACCCTGCTGCATTTCGAGAAGATGGTCGATAAGTGGGCCAGGCTGCTGAACATCCGGGGAAGACGTCAGTCCATCATGCCCGGCGGAAAAAGGCACCATCCATTAACGTTAATAGGACTGATGGAGAGAAAGTTTTCATCAGGCCCCCTCTCACTCTATTCTGCGGTCTGAATATGTGTTACAGCTTGCCGGCGATTCTTAATGCAGATATTAATGTTCAACGTTAAAATTTTTAAATGGATTGTCCGGTTTAATTCGTAATACTTAATAACATGGAATTTTATTATTGTAATACTACCATCTATCTGAATCCATTCAAATAAACAAATAATTCGAGATAAATAATCAGGATTAGCACTCAATATAAAAAAGTGAAAGATAATGAAGAGATCCATAATAATATTACTACTGTTCTTGTTCATTCCGCCAGTCCAGGCAGCCTATTCATACGAAGGCATACCGTTTAGGATAGCATCCCAGGGCACAGTTAATGGTGGGCTATACATTGACGGGGGACATGGACTGGAATTCCCACCTTACTCCCAGGAATTTGATGTGCCTGATGGTTCTATCAGATGGGCACGCCTGTATGTCGGCATCTGGGGCGGCAAGGAAGAGTATGATGGGTGGGTCCGGGTTGACATCAACAGCAAAAATACGGATACAGTACAGCTGATGGGTATTAGTGATAAAAGTACAAATGTGTACTGTTCAGGCCATGGGGTTTACTGGGTATACTATGATGCAACTGATATTATCACAAACGGCAAGAATACGGTGATGATTGAAACAAGCCAGGGAGAACCCGGTAATAAGCTTGACGGCAGGGTATACGGCGCCGTGCTCGCCGCAGTCTATGAAGACAAGAATGCACCCGAGATCACCTACAAGATCTATGACGGGAATGTGAATCTCCATGGTGGGGGATGGAGCGTGAAGCAGGAGAATATGAATTATGAGACTTCCGTATTTTTCAATGATACGCAGGACCAAAACGGTCTGGACGGAGCAGATCTTACAGTAGTCTATCTGACAGGTTCAAAGGGCCTGCCGGATTTTCTGCAATTTAATGGAATCCAGCTCGGGACCACACCTCAATATCTTCTGGATATGGGATACTACATCGGAGTTACGGATATTGCCAATGAAGTGAGTGGTGATGCAAATTCTGGTTCTGGCAACCGAAGCAGTTACTTTGACATAGAGTTCTTCGATGTACTTGAATATACACGTGCAGACAATCTCCTGACATTCCTATCAAGACGTGACCTGGATGAAGATGGAGTGATCGAAGAAGATGAAGGTGAAGACTATCTGCATCCCGTCATCACATCGCTCGTGGTTAAACGGAAGACTCCTGCCAATCCGATGCCTGATTTATCGATAGAAGTTGAGATGGATGAAAACAAACTTATTGAGGAATATGATGTTGAGATTCCGGTGGTGATGAATAATCCGGGTGGATTGCATGAAGGGATTTTCAAGATCAAACTGAATGTTGACGGTAGTGAGGCTTCCATGACTGACGCGTATATGGATGCCAGCGGTGTTAGCAGATCAACAATTAACTGGCATGCTACGGCAGGAGTCCATCTTCTTGAGATAATAGTGGATCCGGAAGATGTAGTACAGGAGTCCGATGAAAATAACAATTTCTATGAGGCGGAAATATATGTTAATACAAGACCCGACCTGTCGGTTTCCATAGGAAATCCCGTAAGAATAGAAACTGAAAACAGAGCGGCTGAAGCATCATCGCTGTTATCGATATTACTGGTTATTGGATGTTTCAGAAGAAAAAAAGCCTTCTTGATGGCAGTTCTTCTTATAGCTGTATGTTTTAGCGGGTGTACAGGGCCCGGTACCGAACACAGACAAATGGATTATCACGTTCCCTTGATCATTAAGAATAGTGGAGAGTCACCAGCCGGACAGTTTGATGTCAACCTGTATCTTGATGAAGAGAGGAGTGCAGCATTGCAGATTCACGAGCTGGATGGCAGTTCTTCAGTGGAAGAGAAACTGATGGTAACAGTTGGGGAGGGGGAGCATATTCTCAAAGCAATAGCAGACGAGAAGAACTATGTCATTGAATCAGATGAGGAAAACAATGTGGATGAAATCGTGTATAATTTTACTTAGTCTCCTGATAATAGTGGTCTTTCCGGCATCGGCATCATATGCTGGTGACAAGCCGCTGACAACTGTTTATCATGATGTACACCCGGGCGGTGTCGAATTTACTCTTGGCAACAGCAAATACAGCGGAGAGATGAAGTCCAAAGATACCTATACGGTTGAATTTGAAGTGGCTGTTCCGGCCAATGCAAGTATCAAATTTGCAAGGGCATATACCTACTGGGTATGGAGCAAGAAAGGTCTGGAGGGTATATTTCCACAGATCAATGCATCAGTTATGCATCATGAGGTTGTCAGCTCGGTGTCACATGATTCAAGATATGCCGATACCAAAGGATTTGTAGCCAGATACGATTTCTTTTCAGGTGCAGATGCCTATGATCTGAGCGACCTGATACACGAAAATGGTACTTATTCGATATCATTAAGGAATTCAGCAGATGACGGGCGGACATTCTGTTTACAGGGAATCGGATTGCTCATTATCTATGAATATCAGGATTCACCGGTTATCGAATACTGGGTTAATGAAGGGTGTGATATGATCTATGCTGAACATGGCATCACTCCGAAAATGGCTACAACCACCACATATTTCAAAGGTGAAGTAGACGCAGAAAAGGTGAGCAGGGCATATATGATAACTGCATCTCCTTCAGGGGGCTTAACCCAGGGTGCAAAACAGACTCGTAACACGATTTTTTTCAATGAGAAAGCAGAAGTTACACCCATTCTGGGAGATATTATAAGGATATTATTTGGCAGCGGAAAAGTGTGGAAAGATGTGTACATGACAGGTGAATCAGTCCAGATCGCTATGGACGAGCGGGACGTCACAAATTACCTGAAAACCCGGGATAATTTTGTCAGCATACAGGACAGTGGCGATTACATGCTGGTGACAAATGCTATCATGGTATTGGAGTTCGAAGAAGAGGGGGAAGTGAGTGCGAAAAAAACCTCAGGCTTTGGGCTACTGGCCGGAATTGTTTCAATATTCTTTGCTTATGTGGCAGGTAAAAGGTGAGAAATAATGTGGATGGTTGAAACACGGGCACTGTCAAAGTCTTACCTTTTTGGCTCAGGGAACCAGGTAGTAGCTCTCAATGATGTGAACCTGACAGTTGCCAATGGCGAGTTTGTTTCGATAATGGGACCGTCCGGTTCCGGGAAATCCACACTGCTCAATATAGTAGGATGTCTGGACAAGCCAACTGCCGGTAATGTCTATATAAATGAGACAAAGATCGACTACGGAAAAGCCGGCCATCTCGTACAACTACACAGGCAGACAATGGGGTTCATCTTCCAGGGATTTAACCTCATTTCGACAATGAATGCCCTGGAGAATGTATGGTATCCCATGTATTTCAACAGGGTTCCGAAGTTGGAGCGTAAAAAGAGGGCAGAAGCACTGTTAGAATCTGTGGGATTAAAGGACAGAGCGCTTCATCTTCCCTCAGAATTATCAGGGGGTGAGCAGCAGCGTGTGGCCATAGCCCGGGCACTTGCAAACCATCCCAGGCTTATCCTGGCAGATGAACCTACCGGCAACATCGACTCCAGGACCGGAAGAATGATAATTGACCTCATGAAAAAGCTGAATAAAGAACAGGGGATCACATTCATAGTCACAACCCATGATATGGTAATGGCCAACAATGCTGACAGGGTGATAACAATAACGGACGGTGAAATTGTTGATTGAGGCCTTCACAATGGCATTGAGGCAGCTACGTACCAAGAAGGTCAGGACACTGTTGATCTTGCTGGGGATATCAATAGGTGTTGCGGCTGTGGTCGGAGTGACATCCCTGGGGGAGGGGATCCGTGTCAATGCAGTTGATGAGATCCAGAAATCCCATGACCTGACCTTAATAGAAGTATCCCCTGGACTAAGCAGTGAAAACATTATCCTGATAACAGAATCAAAAGTCCGGGCAGTGAGAGAATACGGATCTGTAGTTGCGCCGTTTGTTAAGGATGCATATGTAACACAGAATAAGACATACTTCGAGGTAAACGGCATTTCAACGGAATACATGGATGCCAAAGATATAAAGCTTGAAGCCGGTGTGTGGTTTGAGGAGGGAACCTATCAGATCGTGCTGGGAAGCGATATCTGGGAAAAATTCACTAAGATTGAGGGGGCTGAGATAGGAAATGCTATTGATGCCAGGATCAGGCTGTACGGAGAAGAAGGTAGGGCGGTAGATAAAGATATAACCTTCATGATAATAGGCAGGCTGGCACCTACCGGGACTCAAGCCGATGATCAGGCATTCATTGATATTAATATGGCAAAAAAGCTAGCCGAGAAGGATGTTTATGACGGCATTATGGTCAAGGTAGATAAATCCAGCCAGGCGCCTGCTGCAAGAGCTGGGATTGAGAGGCTTGATCTGACCTGTTTCAGTGCCCAGGATGAAATAGATTCAATTAACAGGATCATGAATGGTGTGACTCTCATACTCGGCTTCTTCTCTGGAATATCTTTGATCGTAGGAGGAGTTATGATCATCAACACGATGATCGTCTCAGTGTATGAGCGAACCCGCGAGATAGGTATCGCAAAATCAATCGGAGCATCAGAATTAGACATCATCAGGATGTTTCTATCAGAATGCATCATCATAGGCATCCTGGGCGGCATATTGGGCGATATGGTAGGTATTGCCTTCTCTTTTCTGATAGATAGGGTGGGCAAGCCTTTGCTGATTACCCAGCTGGGAATCGGGGAAATTGAACATTTGACATTAATAAATATGGATATACTGATTGCCGGATTCATGATATCACTGATCATATCAGTCCTGTCTGGCATATATCCGGCATGGAGGGCTGCAAAGCTGGATCCTGTGAAGGCGTTACGGCAGCTGTAGGGAACTTCACAGTCAACAAGGGAACTATAGGTGAATACCAAACATATTGAACTAATTCTTTGCGGTGTAAATATCTTTCAAAATAATGTATTCCCGCCAGCATTTCTCTTACCGCAAAGTACGCAAAGAGCGCAAAGTGGTCATATGATTTGTAATAAATATTAGGTTCTTGACTATGAATTAATTCCCTGTGAATCTATTCAATAAGAGGCGCCGTAATCAGTTTCTCCTGTTTCACTCCTTTTAGTGCCATTAATTTTTCCGCCAGTTCCACGAGATTTTCTGCTTCGCCATACATGATTGTGATGTGCAGATAATCATCATTGTTCAGATGGATCAGTATGGATGACAGGACAATCTCCTTCGATTCGCCCAGTATATTTGAAATAGAGGCAGGTAAACCTTTTTTCAATGGGCTGTATACCATCTCATATATTCCTAAACGTTTTCCTTTGACGTCATTCATCCACTCATGATACTGGATGTATCTCCTGAGGGCATCCCTGACGGCATCTGATCTTGAGGAATGACCGTTCTCTACCAGTAATTCGTCAAAATATCTCAACAGGTTGTCTGGAACAGATACCCCTAATCTGGTTAGTTTTTCTTTCATCAAGATGCTCCAATTATTAATAAGTGATGGGAAACACAGAGAGTGGCGGAGTAGCTCTCTGCGTTTTTTTCTCTGGTGCATATGTTTTTTCGGAGGATGGTATTTCTTCTTAGGTGACTGATCTTATTCTCATAACCATTTCTTGGCTTACAGATATATTAGCCGCCATCTGCAATT
>DATKUV010000040.1:0-7087 GCA_035530415.1 Candidatus Nanoarchaeia archaeon
GCCACAAAAATAATAACCAGATATAATACCCCGAAAGTATCATTTAATAAAAGCGGAATTGGGCTCAAGATCACCCCGGTCAGTCCCAATACAGCAGCCAATCTTGCAGAAAAGTCCTTTCCAACAATTATCGGCAGAGTAATTGCACCGGCCTTCGAATCGCCTTCCATATCCTGGATATCCTTTACGATCTCCCTGGCCATGGTAACCAGAATTGCCAGCAGGAACAGGACCACATTTGACCTGATACCCATATAATTAAAGATCTCAAGTGCACCTCCGAACAGGAATGTTGAACCTGCAAGATACCCAACGACCAAATTACCAATCAGAGCCATGCGCTTGAATGTACTGGCATAAAAGATGAGCAGCAAGGAATTGAAAGCAGCCAGGAAAAGGCATAGGGGGCCTAACAACGAGGATAATAATATTCCCACAACGAACAATGAAATTGCAATATACAGGGCAGTCTTCCGTTTTATCCTGCCAGAAGGAATGGGTCTATCAGGTCTGTTTATGCTGTCAATCTTATGATCGAAATAATCATTTATGACATTGCCTGCTCCGGTTACTAAAAATACCACTGAAAAAACAAGAGCAGGCTCATATACTAATTGTACATGAATTGAATCGGGTAATGCCAGAAATGCAATTAACGTCCCCACAAGTGCTGCAAACCCTGCCATTATACAATTGCTCCACCTGAGCAATTCCAGTACAGTGGTCACTGGTCTGAATAAATTTTGCATCAATCGCCACGTCCGGCCTCAAGCATGCGGTCCAGTGCCTGTTTTGCTCGAATTCTAAGCGGTTCAGGGACAGTAATAACATGCTTGTTTTTCTCCAGTGCTTCTATAATGCTTTGAAGATTATTCATTTTCATGTTAGGACATACAGCATATTCGGATGCTGGATAGAATATCTTATCAGGATTCTCTTTTTTAAGCCTGTGCAACATTCCTACTTCAGTCCCTATAATGAACTCTTTATTTCCTGACTCTTTAACATATTTGACCATGCCCCCGGTACTTAACACCACGTCAGCAATATCAATGACCTCTGGTTTACATTCAGGATGTACCACTGCTACGGCTTCGGGATGTTCATCCTTTAACAGCAGAATATCCCCTGCCAGTATCTGGTGGTGTGTTGGGCAGTAACCATCCCATATAATAATATTTTTATCAGTGTTACGTTGTACATACATTGCCAGGTTCTTATCCGGTACGAAGATTACGTCATTTTCTTCCAGGCTGTTCACTACCTGAACAGCATTTGAAGAAGTGCAACAGATATCTGATTCAGCCTTTACAGCCGCGCTTGTGTTCACATATGAGACCACAACGGCGCCAGGATATTCCTTTTTTATCTGAATAAGAGATTCAGGTGTGATCATGGCTGCCATCGGGCACTGGGCTGACTGTTCAGGCATCAATACGGTCTTTTGCGGGCTCAATATAGCTGCACTTTCAGCCATAAAGTCCACGCCGCAAAATACGATCACTTCAGCCGCATGTGCAGCCGCTTCCTGGCTTAACCCCAGGCTGTCTCCTGTAAAATCAGCAATATCCTGAACCTCACCACGCTGGTAATTATGGGCCAAAATAACTGCATTACGCTCTTCTTTCAGTTCAAGAATTCGATTAATTAACTTATTATTATTATTCTGGGAATTCATTTAAATAACCCGTGAGTCAACTTCAGTCCAGTGACAAATAATCGCAATCGGATAAAATACTTTCCCACAAATCTTACTTATGGCCCGCACTGAGAAGTGAGTGCCAAAGTATGATAATAATAACCACACACAGATCTACTCCCAATACTGCCGATTTTCTTAAGGAAAGTGTCATTTAGAAATATTCTGGCTTTAATGAGCTCCATTTTTGTGGTTCTTGTTAACATCAATACTTTACTGATGTAATAAAGACCGGTAAGTGATAGAATTATAGTTATCCACCTGATAAATAACAATATGTCAACCATTTTCTCATTTTTATATATAATTATATGATGATGGCATATAAAATTATTTATTAATAAATTCATTTATCTAAAAAAAATTGATGAAATTTATATCGTGGATCCTAATTTGAAAATTATAATGAGTTGTGAAACAGCAATGATAAAACATATATCCTTTGAACCAATTTGAAATCTTGAATGGGCCAAATCAGAGACATACCAGGCATAGGGGAAAAAACCGCCCAACGCCTAATCGATCATTTCGGTTCTGAAACCGCAGCAATGGAAATAATTTCCCGTCATGACATCGCTGCAATTGCCGCAATACCAGGCATTGGTGAAAAGAACGCTATTAGTCTGGTGCAGGCATTTATTTTCAAGGATGAGAATATCTCTCCTGATGATTTTCTTAAGACCAGAGAAGCCTGGAGGGTATATAATAAACTGCTTGATATCATCAAATCCTACACAAGTACCACCTATGCCAAAGATAAGATCAATATCTATTTCCCTATGCCCTCCTCAAAACGGGATCGGATATTATCAGTAATGAACGAGGTCACCTCAGCAATCAGCATGGTTGATGAGATTGCTGATTCCAAGGAAGCAACTAAAGGGCTAAGAACAGTGCTGAAAGGCATCAGGCCGTTGAAAAGTGTGACACCTAAAAAGGTGAGGGACAGAGGACTGGCTGCGCAGGGCCATAAAGAATACGAGCTTGCCTCGGCCAAGTTCGGCAGTTTAATTGATGTAATACTGGTTGAGTCCCCCAGGGAATTTTTTGATGCTGCTGTCGGTTACTCCCATGTCATAGCTTCAATGAAACTTGGGGGGATTAACCTACCAGATGACAGCAATATCGAATATGAAAATTTGGGAAATCTTGAAACATGGCAGGCAGCTCCCGAATCGATAGTCACTTTTTTCTCAACCAACCAGGAGGTCATTTCATCAGCTATACAGGCATACAAAATATTGGAGAACACCACCTCAGTCCTTTTCTCAGACATAAATACTGCTGATGTCACCCACCTGGAAACTGCTATGGCGGTGGTGGGAGATGATGGAGTAAAAGCTGGGTATGATAAAGAGATTGACAGGATCAAATCGTCCCTGGACAGGTTGGATAATTGTATAAAAACAACAGAACAAGGCGCAAATTCACACTTTAAAACATATCTTGAAAACAGTACCATCACGCTGAGAGGAAAAGATCTGCTGGATGCAGCAGGAGGGGGGGTAAAGGACCTGCTGAACAGAGAGATGGCAGGTCGATATAACGAAATTATAAAAGAGGCTGTTGCAGGTATTGTAAATGAACTGAACCTGAATAAAAAGGAATCCCTGATGATCGATGATATGTTCAGTTCTGAAATCACGATCACCATTCAGGCTGACCGGGGGACAATCGAAAAACTCAGGCAGTTCTTGAATTCCAGGCTTACCATGCGCAGATTGGAAATATTAAGGCATTCTGCCCGAGTGCTATCAAAATACCATTCAATGGTCCAGCGTATGGTATCTTGTTCAATGAAGCTGGATGTGTGGTTTTCCATCGGGCTTTTTGCAAAAGACCTAGGTCTTGTACCTCCACAACTTCATGAAGGGACAGGGATTGAAATACAGCAGGGTAGGAATCTTTTCATTAAAGGGGTTGTGGAACCAGTTGATTATGCATTGGGCGAAGCACAGTCAGGTTCTATATCCAATGATTATTCGCCTGAGAGAATTGCCATCTTAAGTGGTGTGAATTCAGGAGGTAAGACCTCAACTCTGGATTTGATAGCACAGACCATGATATTGTCACATATGGGATTCCCTGTCCCTGCAAAAATAGCCTATATTGGATTTGTGGACGAGCTATACTATTTCGGGAAATCTGGTGGGACTATGGATGCAGGTGCGTTCGAATCCACAATAAAGGATTTTTCTGTAGTATCAGGACAAGGAAAAATGGCATTACTGGTGGACGAACTGGAATCTATCACCGAACCCGGCGCATCTGCAAGGATAATCGGGGGGATATTGGAATCACTAAATGAAAATTCACAATCTTTAGGTGTATTTGTGAGCCATATGGCTGAAAATATAATGGAACATACTGATTGTGATGTGAGGGTGGACGGTATTGAAGCCAGGGGATTGGACAATGATCTGAATTTGATCGTTGATAGAAACCCAAGATACAATTACGTTGCCAAGAGCACTCCTGAATTGATCGTAGAACGATTGGCCAGGCAGGCAGATGATGATAAAAAGGGTTTTTATGAACGGTTATTAGGCAAGTTCAAATAATCTTACTTTTTTTCGGCAACCCCCTCATTTCCACTGCAATTAATCATTATAATTAAACTGTTTCAAAAAACATTATATGAGTTCATTACCTTATTAAATAATCAGATTAAAAATATTATGTGGTGAAATAATATGGGAACTGAACAGGAATTGTTCTGGGAAGCGAATAGTTTTGCAGTAGTCACTGACAATACCAAACCAGCAATGAAATGGGCAATTAAAGAACTGACCAAACGAGGGAAAAATGTGTACTCTGTTGATGTGTCAAAAAAACCAGGGGAGGGGACTCTGCTAACTGTTTCAGATCTGCCTGATGGGATTGAACGGGCTGTAATAGGGGTGACTACAACCCAGCCAGCTGATATTTTGGATGCTCTTGAGAAACATGGTATCAATAATGTTTGGGTACACTGGATGACCGAAACCCCTGAAGTAAAAGAGAGATGCAGCAATTCTCAAATGCATTGCATATTCGGAAGGTGTCCGATGATGTATCTGGGTCATGGTTTAAGTATCCATACAATACACAGGGGATGTGCAAAGCTTATTGGAAAATATTAATCAACCGGCCCATTTTTTCAAAATAGACACAGATATATATCCTGATAACTATTAGGTTCCGGTGAGAAAATGAAGGCCTGTATCATGTGCGGCGGCGAAGGCACACGCCTGCGTCCCCTGACATTCGACCGTCCAAAACCTACGATTCCTATCCTGAACAAACCCTCTGTGGTGCATCTGGTGGAACACTTGGCAAAAGAAGGTTTCAGCGAGATAGTGATTACTATAGGTTATCTTGGCAATGAGATTGAAGATGCATTAGGTGATGGACAGATATTTGGCGTACACATAGATTATGTGAGGGATGAGATTAAACTGGGAACTGCAGGCAGCGTAAAAAACGCTGAAAAGTATCTAAAAGGTGAACCGTTCATTGTCATAGGAGGGGACCATGTTATGGACCTGAATCTTAGAGAATTCTATCGGTTCCATGAACAAAATGATGCAAAGCTCACCATAGGCCTTCTGCCAATAGAAGATCCGAGAGAATACGGCATCGCAGATCTGGATGTATTCAACCAGATACATAAATTTGCAGAAAAACCCGAGCCTGGTGAGATATTCAGTAACCTTGCCAGTACTGGGATTTATATCTGTGATCCTGTAATACTTGATATGATACCTCCAGCTACTAAATTTGATTTTGCCAAGGACCTTTTTCCAAAAATGATGGATGGGGGGGAAAGGATCAATGGATACCTCGTAAGGGGACACTGGACAGATATCGGTAATGCTCCTGCATATAGGGAAGCATGCAAGTGGAAACTGGATAAGCTGCCTGGTACTGTAATACATGGCCATTTCAATACCAAGGATGCAAAGGTATTAGGACCAGTTAATATTGGTAATGGGGTCAGCGTGGGTTCGGATTCGTCACTGGTGGGTCCCATTATGATAGGTGATAATACCACCATCGGGAACCGGGTGCTTATTGGGCCCTATACTTCAATCGGTTCCAACTGCGTGATAAAGGACGGCGCCAGGATACTATCTGCCATCATATTCAATGATGTGGAGATAGGTCGAAATACCAGTGTTTCAGGGGCAATAATTGATAATAATACAAAAATAGGGAATAATTGCATACTGGAAACTGAAACAGTGATCGGACCCAGAGATGTTATCAGGGATAATGTCACGATTCACTCCAAGGTAAGTCTCTGGCCAGAACTGGTCATTGACAAAGGAACTAATGTAAAAGAAACAAGGGTCAACCCTGATTTTAATAATATAATTTCATGAAAGTTTTTTTATTCTATATCTGAACATAGCCCGCAGGACAATGATACCGTCCTGTATCGGCCTGAACTTTGAATTTCCGGTTCGGACATTATAAACAATTGGTATCTTCTTGATTTTCAGTCCCAGACGTACTGCTTTCGCAGTGATCTCGGTCTCTATCCCGAAATCATCTGATTCCAGTGAAAGCTTTTCAAGGGCCTCCCTCTTAATTCCGCGTAATCCTGAAAGGTTATCGACCCTTGACGAGTACAGCATCTGGAAAAGTCCTCTGGATATGATATCACCTATAAGAAAGAGTTTGGGCAGCGCATCCCCGACAAATTCGACCCGCTCCCCCACTACAAGATCATATGTATCCAGCGCATCGATAAAATCAGGAAGAGAGCGTATTGGATATGTCCCATCCACATCCAGGAATAATACATCATCGTTAACATGATCAAAAGCACATCTCAAAGCTTCACCCTTACCCAATCCGTGATCATATATTACCTCAATACCGTTTTCTTCTGCTATCTTGACAGTATTATCAGTGGAATTTCCATCCACTACTATTATTCGTGAACTATCACAAACTTCCCGGATCTTTGTAATGGTGGCCCCAATACACGATTCTTCATTCTTTGTGGGTAGGATTATAGTTACCAAATTTTCACATCATTTAAAATTTTTGATTTTTTATTGCTCTCAACATTTTATATAACATAAAATTTATCTCTCAACCGAAAACATGGAACGACTTAAGAAACTTTTAATCTATTCATTAATACTAAGCATTTCTATTTTAATTTTAGTCAGTGTATTTACAATAAGTCCCGAAACAGTTCCTATATTGTTAAGCATAAAACCAGGCTTTCTGCTGTTAGCAATTCTATTGCATATGGGTTCATTTTTTATCTGGGGACTGCGAATGAAGGTGATGGCCGATGCCCTTGGATACAGGATAGGGATTCTAAAAGCCACTGAAGCGGTGGTATCAAACCTGTTTGCTGCATCTGTTACTCCATCCATGGCAGGGGGAGAA
>DATKUV010000041.1:0-4446 GCA_035530415.1 Candidatus Nanoarchaeia archaeon
CTGGACTCGGGCGAAAAGAACCGTCAGAATTAGTTAATTAATTAATGACTGAAAACTATTTAACTACACTCATAATCCAATATCACTCTTCCACATCTTTCACCAGAACCCGTTGAAATAATCGAAAAGCGCCTGCCAGCCTCCCTCACCACAAAGGCAGGCGGAGTCAGATCAGGACGGGCACCCGGGCAGAGTGAAGCGAGAAGGGGCGGCAGGAGAACCGAATAAGGGAGGATAGGAGAAGGTATACAAAATTTATATCTATAATCCAATTAGAATTGTATGGGAATATGTGTGGAACTGTTATGGATATATTATGGTAAGTGAAATTTACGCTGCATTATGATTGCATAGTTCTGAGGAAACGAATAATATACATATTGGTCATAAGGGAGGTGAGATTATGCCTACAGTTTTTTGGACAGGAAAGCTTTCTCCATTTGTTAAGTTTATAGTGAATATCAGCAACGTTCTGGCCTGGATTACTGGTAATGCCAGGGATACTCCAGCTATGAAGCAGCGTACAAAGCTAGGTTATGAAAGTGCTTGCACAGATCATGTAGCAAGGTACGATGACCAGGGATTGGAACATTATACTAAAATTGCGAATAAACTCCTTGAGGAAGTCGATCTGCAGGGTAAGGAAGTGGTGGATGTAGGTTGTGGTACAGGCATTTTGACTCTCCGTGTATTGAAACAAGGAGCATCGAAAGTGATTTGTGGAGATTTTTCAAAATTTATGTTAGATCAGTGCCAAACAAAGGTCAAAGGCCAAAATCATAACGAAGCTCTAGTAGATTTTAGTCAATTTGATGCTGAGTATCTACCTTTCGATAACAATAGTTTTGACACTGTTGTTTCAGGGATGATGTTGGGGCTTGTACCAGGCCAGAAGAAGACGGTGATAGAGATGACAAGGGTGCTCCGTCCCGGCGGAACACTTGCTTTTTCGATTCATGGTCCGAACCATTATTGGGAGGCAAATGATGCTACTTTTAGAGCTTCCACAAAGCGTTTTGTTTTTGGTTACCGAATCGAATTCTGGCCACGAAATGAAAACGAGATTCGGCATATTTTGTCAAAAGCTGGCCTTATGGACATTCAAATTCGCAGGCTTACATGGCAAGATGACTTTGTGACTGGAGATAGAGCATATGACTTTTTTGCTACCACAACAGCATCATGGTGGTATTCGAAATTTCCAAGAGATAAGATAGCAGAAGATTCTCAAAAGATCCGCGACTACTTTGATCGTAAGAACATAACGAAGATCACACAGGATGTCATTTTAGCTTACGGTAAAAAGCCCTAATATCGTAACGAGCACCCGGGCAAAGTGAAGGCGAAGGGGCGATAGCAGAGCCTGATGTCATCGGTTAAGAGTAATATTCTGATTGAACACGGATTGCACGGATGACGCGGATGCGCACAGATAATAAATAAATCCGTGAAGATCCGTCTAATCCGTGCCATCCGTGTTCTAATTTAACACATTTAAATAACCTTGAAAATATATTTCAGGTGGCTCCGGCACTTACCGGCATTACATCTAATTTCATATTCCCCAAACCGCCGATTCAATCGAAAAGCGCCAGCCAGCCCCCCTCACCACAAGACCGGACGAATCCAGATCAGTACGGGCACCTTGTAAAGTGAAGCGAGAAGGGGCACCCGGGCAAAGTGAAGACGAGAAGGGGCGGCAGGAGAGCCGAAAAAAGGATGGGAGCTTGCACATTTAAATAACATTTAACAGGATTCAAAGCAACAAATAGTTTTATTTAAGTATATGAAGACCCGGTACTATTAGTGACTGCGGGGTGGATTCTCTAACGTAAGTTGTCCATACCTCTGCTGCTGATTAATCCTGTCCATAATCTCATCCTTTGCAGTGGTCTTTACATTTACACGAGTGCGTCCATCTGTTGATGTCTCTTCAGTGAGGACATGTCTACCGCCATACGTGGGGATTTTCACACCGCCATTGACACAAAGACCTGAATCGATCAAAGGGTTGGCTTTCCAATTGGTTTAATCGCTACAAAATTGGTGTAGAGGGATGATATAAGTCCCAATCAAAAGCACCTAAAAATCCGGGGAAAAAGACCATTATTATTTCTTTGATATTTTTGGGTGCCATATCGTTCCCTCCCTATGGGAATCATTATGTTAGGGATGAGAGTGTTTAACCCATCCTGTATTTGAAATTAAACATACTGGAAATCGTTCTATGAACCGAATCATCCTCCATGTGGATATGGACAGTTTCTATGCATCTGTAGAGCAAAGGGAGAATCCAGCACTTAAAGGTCTACCTGTGGTGGTGGGAGCAGATCCGAAAAACGGCATGGCTAGAGGTGTTGTCAGTACCTGCTCATATGAAGCCCGGAGCTATGGTATACATTCCGGGATGCCTATTTCCAGGGCATTTAAATTATGTCCGGATGCAGTGTTCCTGCCTGTTAATATGAAATTATATAGTGATGTTTCCCTCAATATTATGAAAATATTTAGGTCTTTTGCCGATAAATTCCAGCAGGTCAGTGTGGACGAAGCTTATCTGGATATCAGTGATATAGTGCATGATTTTAAAGAAGCTGAAGCTTTAGGACACCAGATGAAATCCCTTATCAAAACCCGGGAAAACCTGACATGTTCCATAGGGATTGCTCCCAACAAGTCTGTGGCCAAGATAGCATCGGATTTCAATAAACCGGAAGGGATGACTGTAGTTGAACCCGATAAGATGATAGAATTCCTTGAACCATTAGAAGTACGCAAGCTTTCTGGGATCGGCAAGAAAAACGAAGAGATACTCCATAGTTTTGGGATAAGGACAATAGGCCAATTGGCTGATTTTAATGAAAGAAAACTCACAGATATCTTTGGTAAATGGGGCAAAAAGATGATAAAGCTGGTCAGGGGTCTGGATGATAGTGAGGTTATAGAGCGGTCTGACACCAAATCAATAAGCAAGGAGCGGACTTTTTCAAAAGATATTGCTGACCAAATATTATTGGATGATTACCTGGACAATATTGCTGAAAAGGTGCACAATGAATTGGTTCATGAAGGTTATTCCTTCAGGACAGTCTCAGTAAAAGTAAGGCAAGAAGATTTTACCACTTATACAAGAGCATTAACTCTGGATAACCATACACAAGATTTGGGATCAATTAAACGATTATCCAGAGAACTTGCAACTGAATTTTTTGATGGGAGAAAAATAAGGTTATTGGGAATTAAATTATCACAACTTAGCAAGAAAAAGAACACACAGACTACGCTTGATAATTTCTTTTCCTAGATAAAGTTAAAGTATTACTTAATATCGAGGCTGTCCGATAATTTGAAAATTTTAAAAACCGGGGGCTAATTTAGGCTTTAAATTAATAAATATTAGGTTCTTGACTATAATTGCTGCAATTTATCTTGATCAGAGAGATCAAGGATATGAAAAAGTGAAAAAATTTGTAAATAAATTCTTCCTTTATGATTTAGACAATATTTTGGAAAATTTTGACAAGATAATAATCGAAGATAATCCGATTGGTCATTTGCAGGAGATAGTCCTAGATGCGGGTATATGATAACAGAGTTGCATTTTATGAGACCGCATACCCTGGCCAGGTAAAATATGAGGTCGCGCAGCTGGTACGGAGTGCAGGTATCAACTTCGACGGATGAAGGATAAGTGAAGTGGAAACATTCGGGACCTTTGGCAATGCACAGTTCTGCCATGTTGGTGTCGGCAGTAAGTATTATAGGGAATACGTGTTGATTGTTTTCCTGATAGTTCCTTATGGCTTTAACGATGATCAGGCCGGCTGGGGGGTGGATTGATGGGGTGGGTTTTTTAAGGAATTTACACTCACCAAAGCTTCCATCCCTTCTTCGCACCCAAAACCAGCTGGAATAATCGAAAAGCACCTGCCTCCACACCACAAGAGCAGGCGGAGCAGATCAAGAGGGGCACCCGGGCAAAGTGAAGTCGAAAAGGGGCGGCAGGAATCACATTCATAATCGGCACCCTGTTTCTCATTCCTGACTCTCCGAACCCAGGCAACATTAATCAACAAGGCTGGCTGCCACCATGCCGCCCTTGCGGGCTGCGGTGGCAGGGGCAGTTGTAAATAAAAAGAAGTATTATATTGTATTCGAATCAAATATAAATGTAACAAAACCATGAAAGAGCAAATTCGAATTGAAGAGGCAAGAAAAATTCTTGATGATATCGTAAGAAGGCTCAGCCGGGACTATGAACCTGAACAGATGATCCTGTTTGGTTCGTATGCATACGGGGAGCCTACAGATGAAAGTGATATTGACCTGCTTATTGTCAAAGATACCGGTGAATCACCTCTTCAACGGTGGACCAATGTCAGGAAATTAGTATCTGACCTAAGGATAGGTTTTGCTTTTTCACCTCTTGTCGTTACTCCTTCTGAA
>DATKUV010000042.1:0-27284 GCA_035530415.1 Candidatus Nanoarchaeia archaeon
AGAGCCTAAAGTTGATACCATGATCACATGTCCCATCTGCGGAAAACCAGACTGCATCCAGACAGCTGAGGAGGTGCTGGATTCCATATTTCAATTATACCTGGCATGTCCGGAATGCCTGCCAGAACCCGGCTGGGATAAGAAGGCTCCACTACCAGCTCTTCCAGGTGATCAAAAAATAAACAGCAATACCCTGTTATGCCTTTCATGCGGCCGAAGACCCCTGGATGCCATAATGGGTCAGGTATTATCTATTATGCAGGAACATGGGGACAGGGATGATTCTACAGGACTGGCCCAGGTGGGTACACCACTTATCACTCCAGGTTTTCCAATAATGTACCCACCCAGGCTGGGACCTGATAATCTTGTCATCATAGCTGATAATGTCCAGCAGGTTAGTGCTGAAGATATTGTGAAAAAGGTGCCTGAGGTCAGGGGAGTTATTTTGCGAACCGGTGACCAGGCACAGAGTGTGGGCATTCTTGACCTGGATTCAGAGCCTCATGAATATATTCTCCTGGCAGGGTGTGATATGAGAAGCGATCTTGCTCAGACCGTTTTCGGTGAGCTGGTTATCTATAAGAATCAAAGCAAATTGCATATTGAGTTCAATAACCAGGACAAGATGGGGATCATTGAGCAACTGGACATGAAGGGATTATTGGCAGGTAAAGTGATGGTGGACGGCATGTGTGGTTCTGGCATGCTTGGGATGATGGCCATGCTCTCAGGAGCCAAAAATGTTATTTTGAATGATGCATGGCGCCCCGCTATTGAAAACCTGCTAATTAATTTTAAGGTTAATGCGGAAATACTTGATGTCGATCTGGAGACTATTGTTACCCTCAATGATCTGCCCATTATTGGAAATAAACCGGTTCAGGTAGCAAGGGCTACACGGAATGGTAAAACTGTGGCAGAGGTCTATTTTGGTGATCTACGGCTCCTGGGTGATCTAATTGATATGTGTGATGTATGCCTGGTCGATACCTACCCTTCGGCAGACCCATCTGATTTTGTTACTATATGGTCTAAAAAAACCCCTAATGTGATAGTGGTCTGATTTCTGATATTAAAATGATGGGATAGATCATTTACGGGATGGGATAAATCGCGCGGCGACCAGTCCGGCCAGCAAACTTAATATCAGTCCTTCAAATGCCCATTCCAATAATAACATACCAGGCAGATTTATCAGATAAGACATGGTCACATAAGATTGAGCAGTGAGAAGGAAGACTAAGGATCCGTAATATAATCCTTTCTTTTTCCAGGTTTTTCCAGGTACTGATGCTTCAAAGATGTCATAGACAGAAACGAATATCAGAGCGAATACAAAGGCCGATAACATAGATATGATATAGAAGGACACTGGTGGTGGACCCATAGCAGGCATCATGATCTTGCTCCACACCTGGGCATACGCTTCATCCGTATAATAATTCATGGTCAAAACAGCGCCTATCGTGTGTATGACCTGGCTTATTATTAGAATAAGAATACTGGCAATGACGATATTTCTGAGATTTTCTTTCCTGATACACATGGAAAATCAACTATAATTATTAAAAGATGTCTCAAGGTAAAAATATTTTGCATAGAAATAAAGGGTAATGAGTGAGGATAGTAAGCCCCCTTCTGTTTGCACGGCACTTCCCCTTAGGGATGTGATCCGCGTCTAAACGGCATTCGGCTAAGCACCAACTCCGAACCGGCTCCAGAAAGGCCTAACGGTCCACTATTTGGCTTGCACCCACGAGGATTCACGCGTTCCATCCGCAATTCGCGCGACCTCAACCTTTTGGGTATCATAGCATTAACGCGGTACGGTATCGTTTCTGTGCCATCATATAGCTGTGCCATATGAGCTGCTGGTTTTAATCAGCAACTGCCAGGACTCTCGTCCTACGCCCACTACAGGCGTTCGTGTATCTGGAAGGTGGGGGGACTTTCCTCAGATCCAATGACCCGGCGGCCGTCCTTCCTCTCTCAAGCACTAATAGGAGGTTAAGCTTAATATAAATTCGGGTGGCAGGAATTATTTCTTTAAAAAAAACTCTCTGACAATATATAATACTGCAATGATTACTGCCAGATCAAAGATGGATCCGATCAGATCACTATATTGGAGATTGAATAAATTACCTATAGCAGAGTGCATACCGTAATAAAAACTGAACGAAGCAAGCAATAACAACAGTAGCAAAATCAGGATCGTCCCAGTCTTAAATAATTTGATATTGTCTATCTTGTCTTTTTCCTGAACCGTATCTTCGTCCATTGCCTTCACCTGTCGTTAAGTTTGAATTTCCTGAAAAATATTATCACTGATAGCAGACTTATTATTGCGGTTAAAAACCCGAATCCCGGTTCTTTGAAAACTGGTGCACCTTCAGTCCTGAACACATCCTCTGATGGACGGTATGGCGTAGGTTCCACCTCAAATTCAGTGGTAAATGTTTCAGTTGTGCTTATTGTCCGGGTCTGTCTAGTTACATCCTCGACACCTGTACTTTGAGGAGCCATAAAGAAGGATACTCCGTATTCGGTTATAATGCGCTCGTTTTCAAATATCATCACTTCTACCCTGTAATCCCTATCTTTTGGGACTTCGAGCTCAATATCTTTGACCACTGTGGTATCGGACTTGACCACGCCCACATTAATATTGCCACTGTTACCTATGAGATTTGTATCTGCATCTCTGAGCTTGACCAGCGCTGTAAGTGGTGTTGAATCTGACCTGCCGTAATTATCTAAAAATGTAGTTACTTTCATGGTTGTGGTAGATTCACTTCTGCTCAACAAAGTAACGTCCACGTCGCGGATGTTGATGTATGAATGTGTTGGACTTGTGAGCAGGGATTCAAGTCCTGATATACTACCCTGGCCAGAAGTTATCAGACCGTCATCCTCATACAGGGTCACCTCGATCCGATAGTTGCCTGTTATGGGGACTTCAAGGTCCACTGTACCGTTCTGAGTCCTGTCCTTGCCAATTTTTCCCATGGATATCTTCTCATCAGCCATGAGCAGATTGGTTTTCAGGTTGTAAGCTTTTGTCTGGATATCCACATTACCCGAGGTCTGGCCGCTGTTGCTCACATAGCTTATGATGCTTAGTTGTACTGTATCGTCGTCCACTACGTCGGCTTTTATGTCCACCTTGTTAATGGTCAAGCTGGTAGTATCGTATTCCTGCAGGCACCCACCTGCCAGAATGGATATGAGAATTAAAGCTGTGATTAGAAACTTTCTATTGAACGTTACAGTCATCTAAATAATTTGCAGGGATTATTGGTTAAAATAGTTTTCCATGCTTAAAAATATATATTATAATATAATATTTGAATATGAATATTATCGCGATTTCACCCCTGTCCAGAAGCATTATTGATCCAATAACCGGAAGAAATACAGCCAGATCTCTTTTTCAATTGAGATCCGCATTTTGGACAATCGTTTTTTTTCTTGTGATCAAGAAAAATATTTGGAGAATTTATTTAGGGTTTTTTACTTGATGTTCTGACCTTCGGTCTTTGTAATATATTGTCCATTATGTCTGCAGCACTTTCAAAATATCATAATTGTGTGCCACAATTTATGCAAAATTTTGCTTCTTCGCTTGTTAATTTCCTACAATTAGAACAGAACCCCATTTACATTACCTCGTTTTGTAAGGAATATTTGATTGTAAATTTTTTTAGTTTTACTCACATTATATGGATATACATACTTATTATTTTTGGTCATTTTTGTATACTATTGAAATTGTTATCGCTTTATCCATACCTTTTCTTCTTACCATATTCACACCATATCTGAACAATTACACAAATAATCCACACATTCAGATTGAACAGACACCAACCTGAACACGCAGATTTCCAGCTTGTCTTGTGACGGCACACCCAACCGCAGCAGAGCTACTGGATATAATTATTAGGAAAATATACTATAAGGATCAAGGCACCCAAACTTATTTTAAATACGGTCTCTCATAGATTTCCTAAGTCTTCTCTTCCCTGATGCAGGTGCACTTACCATCTTCAGGTACTTCAGATATCAGTCAGGTCGAATACAATAAATTCTTTATAACGCTGGTGTTTTTTTTCCCCTTTATTTTCTTTGCCGCCACTCCGAAATGTTCCTTGTGAGATTCATTATTCCAGACCAATATTAATTGGGGTCCATTTTGAAAAAAATACTATCTTTTTATTACCACCATTATGACAGTGGTATAGCGAAATATCAACCTGTCATCATCCCACCTCACATTTAACCCTGATAAATCCCCGTCCATCGAATCCATCATCATATCCCAGATCCTTCTGACATTCTTGGCCGGGGGGTCGGCAATCCCGATCCAGTGGTTAAAATCAAAATCAGTTCCACCGTTAACAATGTCAAGTACATCAAGCCCTTCATCTCTCAGCATCTGTTTCAGCTCAGAGATCTGATAGTGCCTGATGTGTGAAGGATCTCTCAGATACTCCATTGTGTTCTGATATTCGCTCTTGGCTTGGTCTTGTGATGATACGATATCTTCGATCACAAGCTTACCTCCGGTTTTCAGTATCCTGGCCATCTCTGATATGGATTTCAGGGGCTCTGGGAAATGGTGGAAAGAGAACCTGCATGTGACCACATTGAATGGCGAGTACCTAAAGGGTAGATGTTCAACGTCCCCCCCATGGTTGGAAATGTTGTCAATTCCTCTCTCATGTGCAGCTTGTACAGCCATCTCCAGCATCCCGGGGGTGATATCAAGCCCCACCACCCGCTTAACATGGGGCGACAAGGTCATGGCAAGATTGCCAGTACCTGTAGCCACATCCAGTACAATCTCATTTCCTGAGAGATTGAGTAATCTCACCACAGTATCCAGGTCGGTCTGATCTATCAGGGTACTTGAAGTAGCATAGGCTTTTGAGCGCCTGCCAAACTCATGTACTGCTACTTTCTTTGAATTTCTCATTATTCTGATCCTTCCTGGCTCATATCTGGTTTTTATCCTGATTCTTATTAATGTAACCGAATTAATTATATCTTCCATATTCCATGAATAATAGTATGGCTCGAAAGCTTACATTCCGGGATATGGAATTATTAAGAAAAATTGTCCCTGAACTGGATATTGATCATTTTCCTCCCGCTTTTCGTTCCATATTGCCACCTCTAAGCAAACGATTCAGCAGTTCGAAACAGGAATTCAAATCAAGGCTTGATATATTGTCCACTGCAGATCTGGAATATCTGGTAGACCTTATTTTCCAGGGTGATGAGTGCCTGAGTTGTTTAACAGATGAATATTTGGATGTCCTGCTGGACAAGATCAGGGATAATATTTCTCACAAAAAAGCTGAGGACCTGAGGGAACTGCTTGGATATATTAAGGAGGGATAGGTATGCCCCATATCATGGAGATCCTGGGAAAGACCAGGGTAATGGTAAAGGATGGCAAGGTAATTGAGGCTGGTAAGCCCCAGATAACCTGGTGTCCTCTCTGGAACAAAGCCAGCGGGATTGAGGAAATTACAAAAGAGTCGGCTATCCGGAACATGGAGCAGCGGATAAAGGATTTTGGTATGTTCACGCCGGGCAGGCGTTTGGATCTGGGAGTGTTCGCAAGTTTTGGTATATCTGAGATTATGATGACAGCGCTAGGCAGAGGCCTCATAGATTCCACTGTCACAGTATGCGACGGAGCCGGAACAGTTGTTACTTCAAATCCCGAACTGGTCCAGGGTATGAGCGCTCAGATCTCAGGACTGATAGAAACAGAGCCCATTTCTGAAGTGATAGAGGCCATTCATGAGAGAGGAGGTTATGTACTGGACCCGGAATCAGCAAGAATTGATCAGGCAGCAGGACTGGAACTGGCAGCATCTAAAGGTTATACCAGAATTGCTGTATCGGTCGTGGACGTGAATTCAGCTACCCGAGTACTGGAAATGAAACAGAAACTGGGTATTGAAGTAATAATAATGGCCGCTCATGTTACCGGAATGAGCAACGATGACGCAGTAGAATTTTTAACACAAGTAGATGTAATCACTGGTTGTGCTTCAAAAAAAATAAGAGAACTGGTACAACCCCTCATTCAGGTAGGTACAGCTATTCCACTATTCGGGCTGACACCCAAAGGAAAAGAGTTGCTTATTGAAAGAGCAAAAGATATCGAATCCCCCCTCATGATAAACACAATGGCTCTCCCTGTCCTACCTGAAGAGAAACAACCTAAGCCATTAATTAATTAATTAATTAGGTATAGACCTCATTGTTTTATTCTATTATTCTTTTCAAATTTATCAAATTCCTTTCTTGCAGCCTGAATCTCATTGATCATTCTAAGTTTTTCTGGTTCTATAAAGCTAATTGTTACTTTCATTTAACTACCCCAATGTGAAATTCCCCACATTTCATTCGAAATGTATTATATTGATAATTTAATTGAACAACGAAATAGTATTTTGAATCAGATTTGGTAATAAACGGATTATCATTATAATTCAATTTTATATAAGTTAGAGTAAATTATTTATACTCAAGGCCGTATCAATTATTATGCCCTGGCACAGCATCGATGTTGTCGATAATGCATTTGATAAAACCAAAAAGGCTTTGATCGAACCTTTTAGCTTCTGGAAATGGATTAAACTGGGAATAATTATCTTTCTGATGGGTGGCATTGGTGGTTTTAATTTCAATCCCAGTGGATTTAATAACAGGAATTATGGAAATGAGGGAATTATGCCGTCTGCGGGTGATATTTCGGCACAGATCAGTCAGTTCCTGCAACAGTATTTGATGGTCATCTTAATTATTGCAGGACTGGTCCTGCTTCTAATTCTCATTTTTTCATACATTTCCAATATAATGGAATTTGTATTTGTACACTCCCTGGTTACAAACAAGGTAAGATTTTGGGAATATTCAAGGAAATATCTGCGATTAGGATTTAACCTGTTTATTATTAGAATACTGTTAATGCTGGCGTTTTTTGTTCTGTTAGGGATAAGCATGCTTCCGCTACTGCTGCCCATATTGGATTCGCCTGAAAATATTGGCATTGGTTTTATTTTCTCAATCATTATCTGGGTTATTTTTATATTTCTTGTACTTGCCATAATTTTCGGGATCATCGGCTCATTTATCAATCTCTCCATACCCCTGGCCATGTATCATAACCTGGGTATAATAGCAGCTTTCAAGAAGATAACAGCAAGATTCAGAGCAGATTGGAAACAGATATTGGTCTACTGGGTGGTCAGGTCCGTGCTGGGTATTGCAGTAACTATAATTATTGGAATTGTAGCGTTGATCTTCTTTATTATCGTATTTGGAATATCAGCTTTAGTAGGTGTTTTACTCTATTTCGTTTTAGGGGCAATTGGTCTGGGATGGAGTGATCCTTTATTTTGGGTAGTCTTTATACCCTATTTCCTGATCGCATATATAGTATTGATGTTGTCCACCCTGTTCATAATAGTCCCTGGTCCCGTGTTCTTAAAGTACCATATGTTGACATTCCTGCAAGTCTGGTACACCGAAGCTACGATACCATTTTTTAATGCACAGAACAGTATCCCAGGAGAACTAATTAATTAGAAAGGTGGAATAATATGTAAGGTTCTATGGAGCCTTGCCAGCTTTTCTTTGTCCTGCCGGGAAAAATCTGTAGGAAACTGGGATTTTATTGTTTCTCCTGGTATATTATGAAACACGTTAAACTGGGCGTTCATCATATTATCAGATTCATTTGAATGGTCCAGTCCAAAAATATGCCCAAATTCGTGTAACAGTATAGTCGTCTCAAGATCGTCTTTAATGAATGAGCCCTTAAATATGATAATAGAATCTGCAAGATAGGTCACACCCGCAGAATATATTTTATCGGTAGCTGGCATGTTGTTAGAATCTGAATTATCCGGGTGCCAGGTAGTATCCAGATACATAACATAAATTGTAATGTTCCCACCCAACCAACCGGTCCTGTAATTTCTATGGGCTTTTTGCAGTCCCATAGCTACGTCATGCAGTTTACTTCCATTGATGATTAGTGGAACTTCATCGTTTTCAATCTCATGATTTAAGTGTATTACTACGGGTTTTTCTGAATATTGTTCAATTTGTTTTTGCAGTATTTCTATGGTTTTTGGGTCAGGTTCCATACCTGTCTGATAATCCACTTCTATTACAACTGTGCTATAAGGAGAATATTTGGACAGGATAAGGGCATTATAGTAACCAGGTATATTATTAGCACCATAATGGACATAAGCTGGTATTAATATGAATATGAAAATTATAGCAATGACTATAATTAATCCAACTGAAGAAATTACCAATTTTTTAAGAACTGAACCTTTACCCATTTAATTTCTCAAATATTCTTGTTGTTCTTATGTCTCTTTTATTTTTCATATAAATTGAATTCTATATCCCTGCTCTTCAATTCCTGAATGATTTCATCAAAAAATATACCTGTCCCCTGTATATGGCTATGATCCATTTCTCGCAGGCGGCCACCTTCAAATCCCACACTGGTGGTCATTATTCCGCATGAAGGACTGCCCTTTACTCCCAATAGTTTGATCTTATATCCTGCTTGATGCAGCATCTGCAGTGTATCTGCTGTTGGCTGGAATATTTTGCGGCAGAAACGCCTGTAATTGGGAATGTCCAGCTGTTCTGAGGTCACTTCCCAGCGGTTCAGACCAGAGTAGGTGGCCTCAGGACATGGGAGCTGGATAATATTGTCAGGAAGGTCTAAGGGTGGTAAGGGTTTCAGGCCTTTTAACCGCACGGCAGGATTCAGGAAACAGTGCGAAATAACATGGATTTCTTTCATATGATTCATATAGATACCATTGAAATTATTTATTTCTACAGGCAAATTTGAAACCTCCCACAATCTTCATATAGAAGTACAAACATGTAAAATAGACTTTAAATAATCACAATCAATAGCAATAGGAGGAATAATTTTTTTATGGCAGGACAATTAGGAGGACAGCCAATATACATTTTGCGCCAGGGTACGGAGCGTTCCCGCGGGAAAGAAGCACAAAATAGTAACATCATGGCAGCCAGAGCAGTAGCTAATGCGGTACGCACCACATTGGGTCCCAAAGGAATGGATAAGATGCTGGTGGATGGAATGGGCGATATCGTCATCACCAATGATGGTGCCCAGATCTTGAAGCAAATGGATATCGAGCACCCGGCAGCCAAAATGGTGGTCGAAGTGGCAAAGACCCAGGACGATGAAGTAGGGGACGGTACCACGTCAGCCGCTGTGCTGGCAGGAGAACTGTTGAAAAAAGCTGAAGAACTGCTCAATATGAATATCCATCCGACCATAATAGCAGCCGGTTACAGGATTGCCAGTGATGAAGCCAAAAAGATCCTTAATGGAATGACGAAGGTGGTAACTGAAGAAGATAACGATCTTTTGTTGAAAGTTGCAGGTACTGCCATTACAGGTAAAGGTGCAGAGAGTGCAAAAGAGAAACTCTCAAAGTTGGCAGTAGCAGCGGTACTATCAGTAGTTGAGATGGATGATGGTCACAAAGTCGTGGATCGGGATAACATCAAACTGGAAAAGAAAGTAGGCGCCAGTGTGGAAGATTCTGAACTTGTTGAAGGTATGGTAATAGATAAAGGGCGAGTACACCAGAACATGCCCAAAACAGTTGAAAACGCTAAGATACTGTTGCTCAATGCCGCTGTGGAATTTCAGAAGACCGAAATGGATGCAGAGATCAATATTACTTCTCCCGATCAATTGCAGTTATTCCTTGACCAGGAAGAGAAGATGCTCAAAGACAAGGTTGACACTATTATTGCCAGCGGCGCTACTGTCCTGTTCTGCCAGAAAGGTATTGATGACATGGCCCAGCATTACCTGGCAAAGGCAGGTATTTTTGCAGTTCGCAGGTTCCTGAAAAGCGATATAGAGAAAATGGCCAGGGCCACCGGAGCCACCATTATCAATAATATGAACGAGATCTCAGAATCAGACCTGGGCTTTGCCGGTCTGGTGGAGGAGCGCAAGGTAGGTAACGCAGACACCACTTATGTAACAAAATGCCATAACCCGAAAGCTGTATCCGTGGTGTTAAGGGGCGGTACCGAACATGTAGTTGATAATGTGGAGACCGCATTCGAGGATGCCACCAGAGTTGTTGGAGTGGTAATAGAGGACGGACTAATCGTAGCAGGCGGCGGTTCACCTGAAATTGAACTGGCACTTCGCCTGAAAGAGTATGCAACTACCCTTAAAGGAAGGGAACAACTGGCAGTTACTGCCTTTGCAGAAGCTCTCGAAGTCATCCCACGCACCCTGGCTGAGAATGCAGGATTGGATCCCATCGACAAACTGGTGGAAATGCGCAGCCAACACGAAAAGGGTGTGAAATCTGCAGGCCTCAATGTATTTACAGGTGATGTGATCGACATGTGGAAGGAAGGTGTGGTCGAACCCCTGAGGGTAAAGACCCAGGCAATAAATTCCGCAACTGAAGCGGCTGTTATGATATTAAGAATTGATGATGTCATTGCCAGCAGCAAATCAGGTGGAATGCCAGGCGGAATGCCCCCAGGCGGTATGCCTGATATGGATTTTGATTAAAGGAGTTGAGCTGTGCCTTGTGGCACAGCTTGCATTTTTTCAAACCTGAGGTGCCTATATTGGATGTCTTTAATACATCAGAATATTCAAAAGAAGAAGCTATAGAGATTCTTAAGAAGGAATTGGCACTAAACCCGATCCTTTATCTTACAGGTCCCCAGGGGGGCGGTAAGACTACATTGAGCATTGCCATGGCTGATGAGAATGTAGGTGCTATTTATGAGGGACGTGCTCGTAGTGCCCAGCCTGTCATACTGATACGGCGGGATTGTCTTGAAAAAATGGAAAAAGAGATCGTTGAGCACCGCAAACTTCCGATTTTTGATGAGAACGGGCAGGCTTACGTAGATGTGACCATGCTGGAAAAACTCAATTTCATCATAGAACATATATTTGATATTATGGAAATGGGTGAAGAAAAGCTGTATGAAGATATCAAACAACTTACGGAATCGATAGGTGTAGTGCCAAGGCAAATTGAGATTGTTGCAGATGATGATGTCCTGGTAAGGCGCAGGCTCAGCCGCCATATAGATGCCGGTGAAAGACTTTCAGACCTGTTAGCAAAGGAAAAACAATACGGCATTAAATCAAATATGTGGGGTATTCAGGGCGCCAGGGTTCTGGACATTGTGAAGAGGGAAGGTGTAGGCAAATACGTGGATGGAAAATTCTCAAGGACCATCGAGGACTTCGACCGTGTGATACCCACAAAGGGCATGAGTATTGGTCAATGCATGCTCAAGTTGGTTGAGATCTCAAATGAGGAAGGTAAAGAGACGGGATTCCTTGTCCAGCATACCAAGGATGGTAATCAAAAGATCATGAGCGACCTGGTGGTAGGCAAACCCGATAATTCCATGATAGGAGTTACCCTGCTTGAGATATATATTGGTTACAGGCAGAGCCGACATATGTACCAGACCTATACAAGCAATGTTGATGGTAATCTGGAACTCATTCATACATTTACACCCAAATTACAGGCTATGGCTGCACAGGAAGTGCTGGGCAATATTATGCTGGACCAGATCACTGAGGTAGATGAAACAGGACTGGTCTCTGATGCTGATAAATCAGCTGCTGAGCGATTTGGCATCACTGTTACTGTTGTGGATTCTGATGGTACTATAGAATCATCTGATCCTGAAAGAGCAGAAGAACTGGACAGATTGATGTACGAGGCATACCAGCAGTGGAAAAGTGAACCGGATTCTGATTCAGTAAGTTCATAAAATCATATATATTATCAGATAGTTCCCTTTTGTTATGTTTCAATATGTTGAAAACATTATGGGCTTTACAAAGGAAGCCTTTTGTGAAGCCCATAATCAGGGAGTGGCATCTAACGATGAATCATCAGAGATGGAACTAACCATTAAAACATATGAAAGGGTAAAAGAATTGGAATCCCAGGGTAATACTGTTGAGATGATAATGGTCGGATTAAAAAAAACCGTTATACTCTATGCAGGGGGAAAATACGAGATTACTCTTATTTCTTGAATGTCAATTTACCCCTCTAATCAGACAAATATTAATATCAAAACAATGATATTACCATGAGTTATACAGTACACCACAACAAAAGAAGTGTACATACCATGTTTCTACCCACGCCTGAAGAATTAAAGAAACGAAGGACCAATCTCAATCTTACCCAGAACGAGCTTGCCAGACTTGCTGGTGTAAGCCAGCCCCTTATAGCCAGGATCGAATCAGGGGATGTAGACCCCAGGCTTTCCACACTTAGAAAGATATTTGATGCGTTTTTAGTAATGGAAAAACAGAGGATCAAGGCCAGTGATATTATGCATATCCCCGTGATACAGACTCATCCTGAGTCGTCAGTGGAAGAGGCAGTAGATATCATGGAAAAGGAGGGTTTCTCCCAGGTGCCTGTTATCGAAAATGGAGTTCCTGTAGGCAGTATATCCTCAGATATGGTAGTGCATTCCATGACAGAGCGGGATACTGAAAAACTGTCAAATATGAAGGTAAAGGAAATCATGGGCAGTTCATTCCCCTCGGTTTCCAAGGATACTATTGTCAGCACCATCTCACACCTGCTTGAGCAGAGTCCGGCCGTAATGGTAGTGGAGCAAGGAAAGGTGGTGGGTGTTGTGACCCAGCATGATGTTATGAAACTGGTCCATAAAAAAATTGAAAAACCCTAAACAATGAGAGATATGATATGCTTCCTGAACAAGATTACAAGATAATTACAGAAAGACTTGGCAGAGAACCTACAGAAGTGGAACAGGGTTGTTTTTTGAATCTCTGGAGCGAACATTGCTCCTACCGTTCCAGCGCTTCAGTATTGAAGACCTTTACTACCACAGGGGAGCGGGTGATTATTGGTCCGGGTGACGATGCAGCAATTGTTAGACTGGAAGACGGCTGGGTATTGGCATTTGCCATGGAAAGCCACAATCATCCTTCGTATGTGGACCCTGTTAATGGTGCGGCCACTGGTGTTGGCGGTATTGTGCGGGATATTATATCAATGGGGGCACGTCCGATTGCACTCATGGACCCCCTGTATTTCGGACCACTGGACGATGAAAAGAACAGGTATCTTTTTGAACATGTTATCATGGGTATTGCAGGGTATGGGAACTGTATCGGTGTTCCAGTGCTAAACGGTGAAGCATATTTCCATGAAAGTTTTAGCGGTAATCCTCTGGTCAATGTAGTATGTGTAGGACTCGCCCGCGAGGATAAGATAGTAACAGCCAATGCCCAAAAGGCAGGGAATAAAGTTATTCTCATGGGCTCATCCACTGGCAGGGACGGTCTGGGCGGAGCATCATTTGCTTCAAGGGACCTGAGCGAAGAATCAGAATCCGAAGACCGGCACAGTGTCCAGATAGGTGATCCTTTTACTGAAAAACTGCTCATTGAAGCTACTCTTGATGTTATATATAAAGGACTGGTGCTCTCATGCAGGGACCTGGGTGCAGCCGGCCTGACAGGAGCAAGCAGTGAGATGGCAGCCAAAGGAAATCTTGGTATCCATATCATTGCTGACATGGTGCACCTCAGGGATGAGACCCTGACACCCTATGAGATCATGATCTCTGAGTCCCAGGAACGGATGCTCTTTGAAGTGGAACCTGGAAAGGTGGATGAGGTCATGGCAATAGCAGACAAATATGACCTGATAGCTAATGTGATAGGTGAATTTACCAGTGAAACCCAGTATATGGTGGAATATAAAGGTGAAGTAGTAGTTGATATCCCAATATTGTTTTTGTGCGAAGGAGCCCCAACATCAGAAATGCAAATCCAGCCTGAAACAAAAGAGCGGAATATGGATATCCCTCCAATTCCCGACAATCTCAAATGCTTCATCCTCAAGTTACTCTCATCCCCTAATATTGCTTCAAAGGAATGGATATATCGTCAATACGACCATGAAGTGCAAGTGCGTTCAGTTGTCAAACCAGGTAGAGACGCCGGGGTTCTGCGAATAATAGATGACAAACAGGGGCTTGCGATGTCATGCGGCTGTAACCCTGCCCAGGTGGAGGCTGACCCATATAACGGCGGAGCGGGAGTGGTAATCGAAAATGCAATGAACATGGCAGCAGTTGGTGCCTGTCCCCTGGCTTTAGTGGATTGTCTTAACTTCGGGAACCCGGAAAGACCAGAGATCTACCATCAGTTCAAACAGGCATGTTTGGGTCTGGGGGATGCAGCCCGGACACTGGAAATACCTGTTGTCGGTGGAAACGTATCCTTCTATAATGAGAGTGATGAATTCGGAACTGCCATTGCACCTACACCCAGTATTGGGATGGTGGGATGGATTAAAGATCTGGATAAAATCCCTTCAGGAACTTTTCAGCAGACTGATGAGACAATTATCCTGATAGGTGAGACTCTGGCCGAAATGGGAGCAAGTGAGTATTATTCATTGCTAGGTTACAATGAAAGCGGTATTCCACCCAAAGTACCTGAGAATATCGATAATATTGTGAACAATATAATCTCAGTTGTTGAATCGGGTTATATATCAGCTGCTCATGATGTATCCAATGGCGGATTAGCAATCACACTCTGCGAAATGGTGGATTCTGTGGGTGCTGAAGTGGATATTTCCAAAACGGGTCTTAGAGCAGAAGAGGTTCTTTTTTCAGAATCCTACGGCAGAATGGTTATCTCTACAAAACAACCAGAAAAAGTATTAAAAATGTTATTAGGAATTCCCTGTAAAGTAATAGGAAAAACAAAAGGTTTAGTATTGAGCATACTGTCTGAAAAAGAAAATAGTATAATATCATTTGATGAAATTAAAGAGGCAAGGGCCACCCTTACCCGTCAAATGATGGATTGATTATCTTCTTTTCGTATTTTTTTATTCTAATCATATAAATTATTTGTATATTTTATACGATAATTCAATTAATAAACATCATTTATGTAAGTTAACCGCATTATTCCGATTAGGTGATCGTGAAAAATGGCAATCCATCCAATTGAATATCGGTACGGTACTCCTGAGATGAAGCAGGTATGGAGTGAAGAATCAAAACTTAACAAACTTCTCCTGGTAGAAGCTGCATTGGCAAAAGCTGAAGCAGATGTTGGTATGATACCCAAAACGGCAGCAGATAAAATAGCTGAAAGTATAAATAGCGTTAAACTTGAACGGGTCAATGAGATAGAAGACGAGATCAACCATGATATGATGGCAGTCGTACTGGCCCTGTCTGAGAGGTGCGGGGATGCTGATAAGTGGGTACATTTCGGCGCCACGTCAAATGATATTCTAGATACTCAGTTGGCTTTGCAGATCAAGGACAGCATCAAATTGTTGCGCCAAAAAGCCATTTATGTCAGGGACGCTCTGGTTGATAAAGCTGAAGAGCATAAAAATACCGTATGTGTGGGCAGGACCCACGGCCAGATCGGTGTACCGACTACCTACGGACTACGTTTCGCGGTATGGGCCAGCGAGATGGACAGACATCTTCAGAGGCTGGATGAATTGGAACCCAGGGCGGCAGTGGGTCAGATGACGGGGGCCGTGGGTACACAGGCTGCTTTCGGGCCTGACGGTATAGAGATCCAGCGCAGGGTTATGGAATATCTGGACCTGGGCAGTGTGGAGGTTTCCACACAGATCATACAGCGGGATCGGCATGCTGAATTTGTTATGTGGATGGCCAATACTGCCACTACTCTTGATAAGATATGTGTGGAATTGCGTAGTCTCCAGCGCAGTGAGATCGCTGAAGTAGAGGAGAGTTTCGGCAAAAAACAGGTGGGATCGTCTACTATGCCCCACAAGCGCAACCCCATCAAGAGCGAGCAGGTATGTGGACTGGCCCGGATAATCAGGGCAATGGTAGAACCTGAACTGCTCAATAATACCCTGTGGGATGAGAGGGATCTGACAAATAGTTCAAGTGAGAGGATAATCTTCCCTGAAACCTGTGTGTTGACAGACCACATCCTGAAGCTGACTGAAGGCATCGTCACGAATCTAAGATTTTATCCCGAGAACATCAAGCGCAATCTGAGCCTGTTGAATGGTCTCAATATGGGTGAAGCTGTGATGATTGAACTGGCAAAACGGGGTATGGGCAGGCAGGAAGCCCATGAGATCGTGAGAGTATGTGCTATGGAAGCCCATGAGGCAGGGCTGCATATGAAGGATGTGTTGATGTCAAAGGTCGAAGTTACCGAATATATCAGTGCCGGTGAAATTGAAGAGATCATGGACCCGGAAAAGTATATCGGGACAGCAGTGGAGCAGGTGGAAGCTGTGGTGGGGAGAATAAGGAATAAATTATAAATTATTAATATTTTTTTCCATCCTCTGCTTTTATAGTTTTGACTATTCTAATGAAATAATCTATCAATAATGTAAAAAAACGCTTTTTTTTTGATTTAGAAGGATAATGAAGTATTATGGGGCGTTATAAAGGGTTTTAAAGTTTCATGGAATTTAAAAATTTTAAAAACTAAAATAATGTATATTTATTTGAACATTTTATTAGTCCATACAAGTCTTTCAAATATGAAGGGAGGTGAAAATATATGAAAATAAGAACAATTTTGGGAGTACTGCTGGTCCTTGCGTTAGTGTTGGGTTCTACAGGAGTTGCTGTTGCAGCTAGTGTTTGTCCAAATCCAGATTGTCCAAATGAGGATTGTCCAAATGAGGATTGTCCAAATGAGGATTGTCCAAATGAGGATTGTCCAAATGAGAATTGTCCAAATGAGAATTGTCCAAATGAGGATTGTCCAAATGAGGATTGCCTAAAAGAATATTTGAGTCCAGGACCTCATGGCAATCATGGCAATGGTCGTGGTAAATAATGGGCAAGATTAAAAGCGTGGTATAACCACGCACTTTTTTTTTGTACCAATAAATTGTTTAGTAAGACCAGATTCATCTGGCTGAAAAATCCAATAGGTTATCTGAGAGTGAGAAGGACAGACATTTTATTTTACGACTCCGTATGTATAATTTTGAACTTTTGTGTAAAAATTGTTGATAATTCCTGATGATAGTCACCTAAATTGTTGAAGAAACTGTCAGTCGCATTGACAAATTGAATGTAATCTTCGTGATATGTGTTATTTACCAGATTGAGGTTTGGTGCATAAGGCGGTAAAAAAAGTAGATTTATGTTATTATCTTCTGCAAAAACTCGACAATACGCCCGGAATCACACGTTTCTTCTGTTAATGTTGCAATCATAAAAAAATCTTCAATATCGAGTGCTCCGAGTATATTGATTCTTTTTCTACCCGTATTGGATTTTATTATGATTGTACGTTTTTTATCTCGTGGCTGCCACATTCTTGCATTTACTACATTGCGGAGAAGGCGACAAGGATCAAAAAAGAGCAGAACCACTCCTTTTTGTTGGGAATAGTATTCTATCTGTTGGATAAAATCTTTCTGTACAGTTTCGGTTGGAGCCTTGCCTGGAATCAATCCTGTTTTATTAAAGGATAATTGAAGTTTTGTTTTTAACAAGAGCTGCACATGACTCAAATTGTACTCAATACCAAAGTTCTGCTTAATATAGTGCTGTACGTCTTTTGCAATAGCAAATACTCCTTTACCGCTTTGATTTTAAGTTCAGATAATTGTTCTTCACTTAATTTTGCTTGTCCACCATGATAATTGAGCACGAGTAAAGAGTCGATTCCACCTTTCTTGTAGTAATTAATCCAATTGGTGATGGTATTATTTGTAACCGATAAGAATTCGGCAATATCTGAATATTCCCAACCAAGATACATGAGTTTAAACGCTTGAATGCGCTTCAGAACTTTAACAGACTTGGTTTTCGGCTCAGCAACTTTAAGTTGTTCATACTCTGCGTTTGAAATTTCAACTCGTTGAAATGGTTCACCTTTTCTCATATATTATTTAATGCAGTCTTGCTAATTTTTCATACATATCTCTTGCATCTTAAATAAGAGTCCTCCTTCTAGATATTAGTTATTTTCAATTCATCGACCAAATCACAATAATTAACCAAAACACTTGATATTTAGGTCTATTTTTTAAATATAAAGTATTATTAAGCTTATTAAACCTTTTTGCACTATTTAATACATTAAAAATTAAATAAACTTAAAGAATACATATATAATTAAAATCTTTTAGTAGTAAATATCAAAAAAGTAGAAAGGAGGTGAAAATACATGAAAATAAGAACAATATTAGTATCCTTGCTGGTAATTGGATTGATAGCAGGTTCAATTGGGATGGCTGCTGCCCGTCATGCGAATGATTGTGATCAGACCCATGAACACGATAATGATAAAGCAGGATCATCATCCATAGTTTTACTAAGTACTGCTGACCAGGACAATGGTGACCAGGACCAAATTCGTGACTGTGATGAAGAAACAAATCCTGATGGTGATGAACTCCATAGTGGTTGGTAAAGAAATATTCAGTTATTGAGACTGAAATATGAAAAGATAAAGAAATATACGAGTGGGGAAGTGGGGAAATAATTTGCCCTTCCCACAATTTTTTTCATTTTGATAATACTGGTTTTGTTTTCAGGATGCGTCTCTCAGGAGGACATGTAATGTCACAATGAGAGATAATAGGTAAATACGATCATTAGATAATCGCGAAGAGGGCCGTGATCTCAGCCAGTCTGTCCCTATGCCCCATCACAATCACAGTATCGTCTTCTAACAGCATATCCTCGGCCTGGGGGTTGGTAAGAATTTTATCCTCACGCTTAATGGCCAGGGCCGTGAATCCGAATTTCTTGCGCATCTGTAAATCCGCAAGTGACTTTCCGGCAGCTTCCGACCCACCTTTCACAATAAACGTATCAATTTCAATATCCATCAAATGATGTTTCAGATCATGAATTGATCTGGGCTTATGATAAATATCCCTGAACATCTCATACCCGTCGGTTCGCACTTTTTCAACATTCTTCTGGATCTCATCCCTGGGAATGAGATACCTTGAAAGCACCCTGGAAAATATCTCAATGGATGTCTCGAACTCTTCAGGTATCACTTCGTCTGCACCCAGGTGTATCAATATTTCCAGTTCACTAACATATCGTGTCCGTGCGATAATATAGATGGAAGGATTAAAATGTTTAGCAGTTTCCACCATCATCCTGGTGTGAGCTGCATCAGAAATGGCTATTACTAAAATTTTTGCTTTCTTGATATTAGTATGTTTTAATACTTCTTCCTTTGATGCATCACCGTAAATAATGGGCGTCCCTTTCTTTTTTTCTGAAATCACAGTCTCAGGGTTCATCTCAACTACCACATATGGTATATTCGTAGCCGACAATACCTTTGAGAGGTTTCTTCCATTGATACCGTAACCTGCTATGACTACATGGTTTTCGAGTCCAGGTTTTTTTGAATATTCAGGGTAATTACCAAAAGCCAGGAATTTAGGCAATTTCTTCCTGCTTAATATTTTTTCTATTCTGGGACCAACCTGGATCATAAAAGGAGTGATCATCATAGTCAATATGGCTGAGCCCAGGAATATTTGATAGATATCATAATCAAGCAAACCCCAATGTATCCCTATTAGGGATAGCACAAATGAGAACTCACCGATCTGGGCAAGGGATAGTCCAACAAGAATGGAAGTGATGAAAGGGTACCCCATTACAACTGCAGTTAACAGGCTCAGCATGAACTTAATTATGAGAATTATCGCAATCACAAAGAACACAGTGGCAAGATGATCCATAACAAACCCCATGTCCAGGAGCATACCTATGGAGATAAAAAATAGACTGTTAAAAATATCCCTTAGTGGCAGGATCTCACTTAATGCCTGGTGGGAAAATTCAGATTCCGAGATAATCAATCCTACCAGAAAGGCACCTATAGCCAGTGAAAGCCCTGCCATTGAGGTTAGCGTGGCAGTACCCAGACTTATCATCACTATACCCAGCAGGAACAGTTCCCTGTTTCGGGTCCGTACGATCTGATATAGTATAGCAGGAACCAAAAACCGGCCAGCCGCTAAGACTAATGCAACGATAACAAATGCTTTTAATATTGAAAGAACTGCCCAGGTCAAAGAAGAATCATCACTACCAGCAAGCACTGGTACCAACATGACCATAATAATGATGCTTAAATCCTGGAAAATTAATATCCCGATTGCGAGTTTGCCGTGAGGGGATTCAACTTCACCCCTTTCGGATAGCAATTTCAATACAATAGCAGTGCTGCTGAGGGCCACCAGAAATCCAATGAATATCGAAAGTTTGGCGGGCTGGCCAACCACCATAGCAATAAAAGCAACGACTGCAGTTGTGAGTATGACCTGCACTCCACCCCCCAGCACAATCATCCTTTTTGATCTCAGGAGTTCTTTCAGGGAAAATTCAATCCCTATGGTGAACAGAAGCAATATAACTCCGATCTCAGCAAGCAACCGGATCATGTTCTGATCATTCACCAAACCTAAAACCGATGGGCCAATCAAAACCCCTGTTAAGAGGTATCCCACTATTGGTACAACACGGAGTTTATGAAATATGAAGACGATAACCACAGACAGGCTGAATATCAAAACAAAATCGGTCAATAATGTTATGTTTTCTGTGGTCACACTATTCTTTAGGGATAATAGTGTATATGTAGGTAACTAAAATTTGCGATTTACATATATTTTTTTGGATCCAGATCATTAGCCAGGCACAGCAACGGGTCAGTGGGTGCCGTTACTCAACATTATCACTATTAGACTGGTTGATCTCAGGTATTCAATAAACTCTCATATTCGGGGATGCAGCAGGGGTTCACCCCCTGAAAGCATTATCTTAAGCCTGCCCATTTGCTCAAACTCATTTACTACGCGTTTGAACTGATCAAAATCCTTTATCTCCACGGAATTGTTTTTCATTTATAATGATCTTTAATTGCCCGGTCATATCAATATTTGATGTCGTTCAATCTTATTTATGTATTACCCTGATGACCAAAATCTTATTATATCGTTAAATCACACTAACAATCGTTATTTATTACAATATATAAAATTTGTAATACAAATAACAATTCTATTTATATTTGTTTAACATGAACCTCACAGGAGGAACTATACTTGCACATACCAGACGGACTTATTCCATTCCCACAGTACATTATATACTGGTTACTTGTGTTGCCGCCTGTGTATCTTTCCCTTAAATGGGCCAGGCAGGAACTGGACGAAATGAAAACGCCTCTTTTGGCAGTGTTGGCAGCAGGGATATTTGCTATCCAGGCCATTAATCTGCCTATTGGAATGGGTACCAGCGGGCACATGGTAGGGGCTGTGCTGGCTGCTATTATACTGGGTTCCCCATATGCTGGATTGCTGCTCCTCACACTTGTGCTGGTAGTACAGGCGTTCGTGTTCTATGATGGTGGAATTACCACATTAGGGGCCAACATATTTAATATGGGACTGGTAAGCTGCTGGTCCGGATATTATACATACCGCTGGCTGGAAAGCAAATTGGGTACTGTAAAAGCTTCATTTGCCGGGGCCTGGGTGGGTCTATTTCTTTCTGCAATTGTCGCAACGTTTCAATTATACCTGGCAGGGGCCTTTCCACTCCTGGAAGCACTTGTGGTAATGGGTACCTTCCATGCTATAATCGGCCTGGTAGGGGAGGGTTTTATAACAGCCATCGTTGTGAAATCAATAATGGCATACCGACCCGATATTATGAAATTGGAGCAAAGAAAACCCATCTCAAGAAACGTGCAGATGATGGGTATAGCCATTGTATTGATCCTGGCTGTTGCAGCTCCATACATTGCTTCTACAAATCCGGACGGATTGGAGCAAGCTATGATATACCTTATGGGAGAGGAACAGGCGTCTAACCTCGAAACTTCCATACAGTACAGTGCACCCATGGCTGATTATTCCATACCTGGCCTTGGGCGGGTCGGGGAAGTTGGAGCAATAGCCATAGGAACATTGATTTTATTAGGAATTGGTCTGCTGCTTGCAAAGTTCAGTCGGACAAAGCAGGATATCCCTATCATGAATCTTGAGGTAAAGGAGAGTGTAAATGGGACTGAAAATGGGAACGGCTGGGTGTCACAGGATAGGGACTGGGGTACACCCTATATCATAGAAACAAGGAACCTGATGCATGAATACCACAGCGGTTCAACCAAAGCCCTGAACGGCATCGATTTTTGTGTTAAACCCGGTGAGAGAATAGTGCTGCTTGGTGCCAATGGAGCCGGGAAATCCACATTGTTCAAACATTTGAACGGAATATTGAAACCAACATCAGGAGATGTACTTATCAAAGGTCAGTCCATTGATAGAACCAATATCAAAGAGGTACGCAGGACAGTTGGTGTCGTATTCCAGAATCCTGATGACCAGATATTTTCACCCACAGTAGCACAGGATGTAGCTTTCGGACCCATGAACCTTGGACTAACTGAAAAAGAAATTGAACGCAGGGTAAAGCGGGCACTTGAGATGGTACGGCTTACCGGTTATGAGGACAGAGCTCCACACCATCTAAGCGGTGGAGAGAAGAAGCGTGTGGCCATTGCAGGTATCCTGGCTATGAAACCTGAAGTCCTTATATTGGATGAACCTACCACTGGCCTTGATCCGGGAGCAGCAGCAAGGCTTATGCGGATGATAATGGAAATGAACAGCAATCTCGGTATTACTATGATCATTGCCACACATGAAGTTGATCTTGTTCCCGCTTTTGCCCAAAGGATATGTGTATTATCCACTGGCAAGATCATTGGAGAAGGAACACCCGCAGAGATATTCAGCCGTCCGGATCTTATAACGAAAACACATTTGCGACTTCCATTGGTTGCCCAGTTAATGGAGCAGCTAAAGGAAGCCGACCTTGATGTGGAGGTGGCACTTACCATTGACGGGGCCAAAAGTGAGATATTAAAAGCATTCGGCAGGTAGCATGCACATCACCCTTACAGATATTGAACGGGAGGCCTATAAATCCAGCTTGCTCCATAACATGGATGGACGCATCAAGATCATAATGACACTGGCTGTCATTATTTATGCGGTAAGTCTCCCCAGGCTTGATATTATTACCATTGAACGGTTGGGTATTATGTGGTTGTACCTGCTCGCGCTATTGATCGTGGCCAGGCTGAATCCGGTCTATGTTGCAGCCAGGATGGCTATTGCGTTGCCTTTCGGTTTGGGGATCTCTGTATTGCAGCCTTTTATCAGGCAGCCATTCATCAATGACTTTACTGTAATCTCCTTACTACCCCTTGGCATTACTGTAACAGAAGAAGGACTGCTATTTGGAAGTATTCTATTTTCCAAATTCATGGTAAGCGTCACAGCAGTGGTGTTGTTATCATCCACTACCCAGATGAGGGATATGGTATCAAGCGCACGGCGACTGAAACTTCCGGCAGAGATGACCTTGCTTTTTAGCATGATGGTAAGATACCTGTTTGTGTTCTGGGGAATGCTGAGGCGCATCAGGACGGCACAGAAGACCAGGTGTTTTGATATCTGGAACAAAAACCTCCCACGTAGATGGATACTTGAACAGATCGGGCTTTCAATCAGTGCGCTGTTTATCAGGTCATACGAGCAGGGTGAGCGCACGTATCAGGCCATGCTGTGCCGGGCCTATTCGGCAGATTCACAGATGTGTGTGGGTAAAAAGACGTTGGGATTTGGTGATTATGCGGTGTTTTCGATTACGGTTGTTATGATTATTGGAGTGCAGTTTCTTATTTAGTAGATAATTCAATTAATCTGCAGGTAGCTGAGACTGACAAGATCGCAACTGCATCACGCTTTGCGGCATCCATAACGGTGAAATGGCGGGCATTCCAGCCACAGGCAAAGAATAGCTCAAAATACTCGAATGCCCAATATGGGATCTCCAGAAAACCATGTCCCTGCTATGCGAACTTGTGCGCCGTGAGAAGTCAGCCGGTAATTTCGTCTACATCAACCTCTCTATCAGGCAGCAAACTATCAGCCGTTGCCGGAACACTGGCCTCATTCACCGCCCGATGAGCTTACCAGTGCCATTGATATCGTTTCAGAAAATGAAGAGAAGATAAAACAGAAATAAATCATTATCGTCCTGGAAGAAAGAGGATTCCTAAACGATATCAAGTACTGATTTACATTCCGATCATTGCAATGTATAATAATATTCGCCTATAGATTTTTGCTGCCTGTCCAGTTTTGAATCCGGTTTGTTCACTCTGGGCCTGCGTGTCTCTTCATCACGTCGAAACGTAATATTAATGTTTTTCAGAAAGTGGTTCATACCCTGGCGCATATTGAACGGGCCGTGTATCTCGCCTCTAACTCCAGGTTGGCCCATAAATACCATAAGCCTCTCAGACAGCATATCGATCATATAAATATCATGATCCACTACCATGGCAGTCACGTTATTATTCTCAGCGAACCGTCGGATCACTTTTGTAGCCATGGCCCTCTGTTCCACATCCAGGTGTGCACTGGGCTCATCAAAGATATACATATTTGCAGTCTTACCCAAACAACCTGCAATAGCCACACGCTGGAGCTCACCGCCAGATAGTTCAGGCAGCATCCTGTCCATAAATCCATCCAACTGTAAAGGATTAATAATCTCGGTCTGGTAATAACTGGTATCAAATTTCTTATTGATACTGCGCAAAAAATCCCTGACCTTTAACGGATAATCCCCTGTTAAGTACTGGGGTTTATAGGAAATTGTAAGACTTGTCTCAAGTTCACCTGTGGTGGGTGTTTCCGCACCTGCCAGCATCTTTACGAACGTGGACTTGCCAATGCCGTTGGGCCCCACGATCCCAATCACTTCGCCATGTTTGATCTCATTCCCGAGCGTATCACTTCCGACAACCAGTTCAAACCCATTTTCTCCGAATTTTTTAGTAAATCTATGGAATTCCAATAGAGTGGGAATATCCTTCTGCTCTCTCGGCGGATGTTCCTCAAATTCAATTGCTTCTGTCCGCAGGCGTATGTTCTCTTCAGGCAAAAATCCTTTCAGATATTCGTTAATACCCACCCTGACACCTTTAGGATGGGTGATCACACCATACCCGCCTGGTATACCATATGCTATATGAACAGTATCTGCAAGCAGATCCAACAAAGCCAGGTCGTGTTCAATCACCATCACTGATCTATCATGAGCCAGCTCTTGAACGATCCTGGCTGCATTTATACGCTGGTAGATGTCCAGATATGGGCTGACCTCGTCGATAAAATAGAAATCCGCATCGCGGTTGACACAGGCAGCCAAAGCCACCCTTTGAAGTTCTCCACCTGAGAGAGCACTGATATCCCGGTCCAGTATATGGGTGATCTCAAGTTTGTCAACTGTTTCATCCATAATCCCCCTCTCATCAGTCTTATCCAGCAATGTAGAGACCGTGCCTTTTACGACTTTTGGTATATTATCCACATATTGAGGTTTATGTGAGGCCTTGATCCTGCCTTCTGAGAGGGCTTTCATATATTCATACAATCCTGTAGAGGAATATATATCCAGTATCTCATCCCAGGCTGTATCCGATTTACCCAGATTAGGCATCAGATTTCCACTCAAAATATTCACAGTTGTGGACTTGCCTATACCATTTTGACCCAGGATACCAGTCACTTTACCTTTGACAGGAGTGGGCAGGCCGTAAAGAGCAAAACCGTTCTGGCCATATCTGTGGATGGGATCGGCTAATTCCTCAGGCAGCCCGATTATCATAATAGAATGGAAAGGACATTTCTTAATGCATATCCCACAGCCAACGCATAATTCTTCTGAAATAACAGCTTTGCCATCCTCACCCTGTACTATTGTTTCATCTCCTGTCCGCACCCTGGGACAGAAGTGGATGCATTCCAGGTTACATTTCTTGAACTGGCACCTGTCCTTATTTACAATAGCAATCCTCACGATCTCACCTCTAAAAATATTATTTGGGCTAATTAAGTAATAATGTCCAGACCACTAACCAAAAATCAACTGTAATGAATTCCACATACAACCAGTCTTTAGCCCCAAATTCTTTGACATCTATCTTTATTAACGGGTAGATGATCCGTTGAGCATAATACGAGGAAATGATTACCAGAAGCATTATGGAAATCCATGGGAATTCAGTACCGTCTTTTAGTTGGAAAAAACAGAAAAAACCAGCTAACGTACCTATCAAGGCCGGTACAACTGTTTTGATAATGCCATTGATATGATTTTGCTTTTTTTCTTCAGGGGTTTTCTCAATAACCAGAGCCGGTTTTGATTCTACTTCTGGCTGCTTTTGCTTGCCAGCCTTCTCGCGTTCTTTTATTGCCTGCTGTTGAGCTGCTGATTCTCTGGCTCTTTCAAGGAATCCTTTCTTAGCAGGTATCTTTTTCTTACTCAATAATAAATCTCCTGATAATGAGGTTTGACTTTATAGGCTTCGTATACATTATATGTTTAACTCTTTCAAAGAAGAAATCTCATTTCTGATCAATGGTAGATCATTGTCCCAATGCCATGATCAGTAAATAGTTCCAGTAGTATGCTGTGGGATTTGCTGCCATCTATTATATGTACTTTTTCAACTCCACGTTTAACCCCATGTGCTGCAGACCTGATCTTGGGTATCATACCACCGGAAATGATACCTCCCTGTATCAAGTCATCAACTGTGTCGATCTGAATGCGGGAGATCCGGCTTGATTCATCATCTGTTTTTTGAAGCACACCCGGTACATCGGTCATGAGTATGAGTTTCTTGGCCTTCATAGCAACTGCAATATCACCTGCTACTGTATCTGCATTTATATTCAGACTGTTACCTTTCTCATCAACAGCGATGGGTGCTACGACTGGAATGTATCCATTTCCTGCTGCTATCATGAGTATTTCAGGATTTATTAACTCAACGTCACCAACCCAACCCAGGTCAACTTCATGTTCTTTTCCCTCATAGGTAATTCGTTGAAGGGCTTTCTTCCTGGCCATTATGAGCTTTCCGTCCTTTCCGGAGAGGCCCAGACCTTTTCCTCCATTCAGCCCGATCAGGGATACAATTCTAGTATTGATGTTTCCTACAAGTACCATTCGGGCAATCTCTAACGTTTCGTCATCAGTGATCCGAAGTCCTGCCACAAATTCGCTTTTCTTGC
>DATKUV010000043.1:0-6663 GCA_035530415.1 Candidatus Nanoarchaeia archaeon
AAAAAGGTAAAGCATGCTTGCAAAGGAAAACTACCCCGGATATTCATCGACGGGGGATCGTGGTATCCATGGGCTCTTGAGAGAGTCGGTTTCGAGCGACATACTGTTATATCGTTTGGACCCAGAAGTGCTATTGAGCGACTATTTGGTGATATTGAAAATAGAATTCGGCAGTTTTGGAACGGTTTCATCGGAACGTACACAAGAGAAGGCATGGAGCGGTGGGTGGAAGCATTTGCTGGATTCAGAAATTGGAAGAAAGATTTAAAAGGAGTCTTAAGTTGAAGGTCTAGTGTCAAGTCAACCATGAAACATCTAGCGACTATCTGCCCTATCTTATATGACGGAGGCGGATTTGAAAAAAAACATTGCGACACATTACGCTTGACTTGACACTAGTGGGAAACATAGGTTAAAGGAAAAAATTGTTTTTTATCAAAAAAATCATAGTCAATATCAAACCACCCTACTAAACATCAACCCACTCACAAAAACCAACAGTACCCCAATATAAATCTTCAATTTTTCAACATCAACATCCCTTACAATCCTTGGCCCTATCTGCCCTCCAATAACCACTGAAGGCAATACAAACATCAATACATTAAATAACTCATTTCTATTCTCAACAAGCCCATTCACAAATCCCGGATTCATCCTGGTAATAGCTGCAACAATATCTACAATAAAGATAATAACCACAGCCGAACCAATTACTTGGGAAGGATGCTCGATCTTTTCATGATTCCACATTCCCGGAACAATCAATTTACCTAATCCAGTAGCAATAAGTCCTTTGAGAAAACCTGCAACGAATCCCAGTTCCCAGAACACTTTTTTATGCTTCATCTGAGGTTTTGGTGATGCAAAGCTCTCTTTTAACATATAGAGGGCATAGACAAGAATAAACGATCCAAAAATGAGAATCAGATATCCCTCATTAACATACGAAGTAAGCAAAGACCCGAGAACAGCAGCCGGTATGGTGGGGATCAGGTATTGTTTCACCATATACCAGTTCACCGTTCCCTGATAGATGTTCCTGACAACTCCACTTCCGAATCCGAATATCATTGTCAGAAGAGCAAGCCAGAAACAGATCAGTGGTTCCATTTTAAGGACAATAAGATAGACCGGTATCCAGAAATTTGCCCCTGAGATGCCAGCCGAAATGGCAAGGGTGGCTATGATTATACCCAAAGGAAAGAGGTACCAATATGTAAGATCCATGCTTTTCCATCACATCTTTATCAGAACTGGAATAAAGAGCTCTGCGGTTCATTCGGGTTCGGTGTTACAGCCATATCATCTGTCTCTTCGCCTAATATCTCAATTTTCCCGTACTGTCCCCCCCCTCCGGGTACAACCCTGACCTTGCCCTCCCGGAACTTTCGTATGGCACTAATAACATTGGGATCCACACCTTCAATCCCATCAAGTTCTGCTTCCAGCAGTACTGTTACCTCACTACCGAAGCGATCCACCAGTATTTCCCAGTTACTCTTCACTTTCTTAGAAGTAGTACTGGCCATACCCAGGGCTATCATGATAATCTCTGATAGCGGGAACAGGTGCAGATACGGCGGCCTGTGCTCGGGATGGCCCGTAGCATCAGCCTTTTCCTCGATCCTGTCCACCACCCCTTTCTTGATCATTCCCCCGCACGTACAGCGCCATTTTTTCATAATACTTTCTCGCAGGGTATAATGTTGATAACAGCGAATGCATGCTGATTCGTGGTACTTTCCCTGCTGGGAGTAAAGGCCCACATTCATGACAGGCTTTCGTCCATCAATTCGCAATATAGCTTTTTCCAGCTCTGGAAACGTAATATCCTCCATCTGGAACCTGTTGAATTCCCTTGCCAGTTTGTTAGGCCAGGGGCTGTGTGCATCGCTGTTAGTTAAGAACGTCAACCTGTGCAGTTCGCTTATCCGATCTGCAAGATCGGTGTCAGCACTCAAGCCCAGTTCCACGAAGCTGATATATGGTGCCATATCCCCGTAACAGCTGACCAGGCTGTCGTGGTAGGCATACAGTGCGGTCCAGGGTGTAAATGCATGGGCCGGGCCAATTATCGCTCCCGCGTCCTTTGCGATCTCTGCTATCCGGATGCCGTTAAGATTCACATTTGGACGCCCGTCGGTATCGATATTGACCGAAAATTGCTCGAATGCTTCCCTGATCTCCTCTGCTTTAGCCACATCAGGCACAATAAGCAGATGATGCACCCTGTCTGTATCTTCCACCTCAACAGTCAGCACGAACCTGGCAGAGTCCTTTCCATAAACACCATTATCCACCTCTGGCAAAGATTTGATATCATCCAGCCATTTGCGGTGCAAACAGTCTCCTGTGCCCACAAGCTGGATGCCTTTTTTAACAGATTCAACTCCCAGTGTTGGTATGTCCATACGACCAGAGGTCGCCATGCTGTACTTTGAATGGATATGAAGGTCAGCGTTAATGACAGGCATGGGATTGAAAATGCAAGGATTGAATAAATTAGTTCTCTATTTGATGTCCAGTTTTGCAATGGCCAGCTTTGCAGCCTTTTCACCAGAGAGTAGCATGCCCCCGAAGACAGGGCCCATTCTGGGTGCTCCGGCAACAGCATTGGCTGCCATGCCTGTGACTATAACGCCAGGATATACTTCCTTTGTATTATCCATTATAATGCGCTCACCCACATCCGCCCACATGGGTTTCTCTCCAATCACTGTTAATGCTCCAGGGATCTTGCGGGCTATTGTAGTGCAGACCGAGGCATCGTGGCCGGTGCCGTCGATGACCACTTTCGTCCTTACGGTCATTGGATCGACGTGAAGTTTTTGCAGGCCTACTGCTGTCCAATTTATTACAAGACCGGTTACTGCATCACCTTCCCTGATCATCACATCATCCACACTGATAAGATTGAAGATCTTTGCTCCAGCAGAAATTGCTTCAGATGCCAGCCTGCATACGCATTCAATTGAGTCTGCTACATAATAGCCGGGTTTGTATTCTTTATATCTTACTCCGAAGTCATCCAGGATGTGCTTGGCCTCTTCCTGAAAAACGATCCTGGGCATCATCATTCCACCACCCCACATACCGCCGCCAATAGCCAGTTTTCTCTCAAAGAGCACAGTGCTTACACCAGCTTCGGCAAGTTTTTTGGCAGCTACCAGATTTGCAGGACCTCCACCAACCAGTGCAACTTCAGTATCAGTACATGCTAAAAAATCTGATGTGAATTCTTCTACAATGGCTCTTGTTATTGTTATTTCATCTAATTTCATAATATCAACCAAGAATACAATATATTTTAACTTGATAATCAGGTACAAGCTTATAATTTGCCAAAATATTTAATTGTCCCTATCTGGTTTGTTATCAGAACTGATACTACTGGATGTTGCCGTATGATTGTGAAACGATCTTAGTGAGAGTTTTCATTTCGGTGTTTGTTATCAGAATAGATAACAAATACATAATCATTATATTCAAACCTAGTTCAAAAAATCATTAATATCATCTCATCTTAATTTATTCTTTACCGAGGGGGCGATCATATTTCACAAATAATAATATATTCCACAAAAGTTTGTCCGAACTGCCAGATACTGAAAAAAATATTAAGTGATTCAGGGATTGCTTATAATGAAATGGACATGAGCACTCCTGCTGCATTAACTGAACTGAGCATGAACAGTGTATTTACCATGTCAGCACCTGTACTCCAGATCCAGAACAGATTCTATACTACCAAAGAGCTATTCAACGGTGATAGCATAGACCGCCAGAAAGTGGAAGATATTATTGCAGGTATATAATCAAGGGGGTTTTATCAATGCAACGATTACAGGCGACTTATGAAATAACGAGAGAGGAGATGGTGGATACAATGACAGATACAGAAAAAGAACAGGTGCAGCAAACCCTCACTGGAGATAAGATCTCCACATTACCTAAAGTCAGGACAACAGACGGTCACTTAATGGATTGGGACCGCAATGCTATTGTGAAACAGCTTCTAAAAGAAACTGTTCTCAGTGAAAAGTTCTATAACAAACCCGCTGCAACTGAAGAGATAGCCAAGGAGATCGCCAAAGAAACTGAAAATCGTATACGCAAGATGGGTGTGCAATTTCTGTCAGGACCCTTAGTCAGAGAATTGGTCAATATTGTCCTGCTGGAAAAGGGCCATATCGAATGGCGGAACATCTCGACCAGGGTGGGTACTCCGGTCTACGATGCTTATAAGATAGATATCGGGGCAGGATTCGAAGCAAATGACAATGCCAACCTGCAGGAGAATGCAGAGACATCCCATAAGAAAAAAGCAGATAAGATATCCAAGGAACAGTATTTATTATTACTTCCGCCTGAACTGGCTGACAGCCATTTGAACGGTGATATTCATATTCATGATCTGGAATACTTAGGAACCAGGGCCTTCTGCCAGGACTGGGACCTGAGATATTTCTTCTATTACGGCCTGATGCCTGACGGGTCCGGGACAAAAGCCAGCGTGGCTGGTCCTGCCAAGAAGGCTGAAGTAGCAATACTGCATGCGGTAAAAGCCTTGGGAAGCGCCCAGACCAACTTCGCAGGTGGACAGGGATTCTATAATTTTCTTACCTTTATCGCACCTTACTTTGAGGAGATGGCATACGAAGAGATCGAACAACTGATGCAGATGTTCGTCTATGAGATGACCCAGATGATGGTCGCAAGAGGCGGCCAGCTGGTATTCTCATCCGTACAGCTCTCGCCGGGAATTCCAAAACTCTGGCGGGACAAACCCGTGGTCTATAAGGGGCGCGTCTGGGATGGAGACATGGCGCCCCTTCGGACCTATGGCGAGTTCGAGCGAGAAGTACGCCTTGGCTTTGAAGCATTGATGAACGTGATGCTGAAAGGGGACTACTGGGGCAAACCTTTCAATTTCCCAAAACCTGAGATCAGTATTGAACCCGATTTTATGCAGGAAGATGAAGAATTCAATAAAGAACATCCTGAACTGCTTACCTATGACGAACTCTACACCCTGTCATTCAAACTGGCAGCCAAGTTCGGTTCTCCGTATTTCGACAACCAGCTGCCCCAGTACCGTGGGGCTGGAGAAGGAATTTCATGCTACCAGTGCTGTGCATATAATTTCTCAACCACGCCAGATAAGGATTCCACTTTCAATGAAAAAATGTATTTTAAAGATGGCCAGCACTTTTCGATGGGCGCTTGGCAGGTCGTTTCCCTGAACTGTCCCAGAGCTGCTTATGAGGCAGAAGGGGACGACCACCTCCTATTCCAGAACCTGAAGAAGTTGATGGACAAGACAATTGAAGTGTTCAAGATAAAACGATATTGGATGGACAATATTGTTGAGAGCGGCAGAATGCCCTTTGCCACCCAGCGGCCCAAAGACCCTGTTACCGGAAAGAGGGGGGCCATGGCAGTGGATCTGGAAAGTCTGGTATATACCATTGGCGTTGCCGGCATTAATGAGATGATCCAGCACCATACGGGCTTCCAGATGCATGAGAACGAAGAAGCAAGGAAAATGGCGATTCGGGCTATGTTCGAGATGGAATTCTATGCCAATGAACTTTCAAAAGAACACGGTATTGAAATAGCACTGGCCAGGACACCAGCTGAGACCACATGCCAGCGTTTTGCCGTGTCAGACCTGCTTCATATGGAATACAAAGATTACGCTAAACAAGTAATAAAGGGCGACCTGGCGGCTGCTGAATCCCTTTTGAGCGAAACTCGCGACCTCCCTATATACTACACAAACGGGACCCACGTACCGCCAGGAGCCAACATTTCCCTCCCTGAGAGGATCGATATAGAGCATGTCTTCTTCCCCATAGTGGATGGCGGGAATATCCTGCATATCTTTATGGGGGAGGGACATCCTGATCCTCGAGGACTGAAAGAGTTTGCCATGAACCTGGCAAAGAACTCCCAGGTGGGATATTTTGCTTTTACAAAGGACATGACAGTATGTATGAACGATTTTCATGTTGCTGGAGGACTGCTGGATACGTGTCCCAACTGCAAGTCCGATGACGTGGAACACCTATCCAGGGTGACCGGATATATCCAGGCTGTGGATGGATGGAACAATGGGAAGAAACAGGAGCTGAAGGATAGAAGGAGGTATGGAGCAGGGGATATGGTTTAGCTTATGATGAATGTATTTTTAAGGGAAAATACAGGCTGGAGAGGATGGATACGGTGTCAAGTAAAAAAAAAGCCCATATCAAATATTGAGAGGTGATCAATAAAAACTACAAAATCTACATTAAAATTGGGTATAATATATAATGACAAGAACATCCCTTTATAATTAAAAAGGGATGTTTCTTCTTTTTTTCACTTGAGATCAGGTACATTTAATGGATTTATTTTCCACCTTAATCATGGACTATTATCAAAATTACATATTTAACAGAAACTTTAAATATATCATAACTTTACAATGTGGTGCATGACTTCCGAACCCGTCTGGCAATATAACGAACTCAAACAGTTTGGTACAGACTATGCAGATATCACCCACGTACAAGCTTATGACCAGCAAATGCAAAAGCTGCGGGATATCAAACGGGAAATACAAAATATCATCAACTACCTTGACTTGAAACCCGAATAAACCATCCTCGAATTCGG
>DATKUV010000044.1:0-8527 GCA_035530415.1 Candidatus Nanoarchaeia archaeon
TTTAACGGCGCCCGAAAAGAAGGAATAAAGACCCTGGGCATTTGCATTGGAAAGCCTCCCAAATTCTATGACGCTTTTCCACTGGCTAAACCAGACGAATACATGGTTGTGGAAAATTATGCAGACATCCTGAATAAAGCCCCGGAACTTGCTAAAAAAAATGTTATAATTATCCCAACCGGCTCTTTTGTTGAATATATGGGTCATGACAACTTCATGAAACTGGAACTTCCCACTTTCGGCAATCGCAGGGTACTGGAATGGGAATCAGACCGTGATATGGAACGTCAGTGGCTGGAAGGTGCCGGGATCGCTATGCCGCGCAAGATCGATGATCCGAAGGATATCAACTCCCCGGTCATGGTGAAGTATCACGGCGCTAAAGGAGGGCGCGGGTTTTTTGTTGCCAAGAACAAAGCCGATTTCTACCAGCAACTGGATGAATCCCAGCCCTATACCATCCAGGAATTTATAGTGGGTACAAGGTACTATCTTCATTACTTTTACTCACCCATTAAAAAAGACGGCTACACATTAAGCAAAGGTACCCTGGAGCTCATGAGCATGGATCGCAGGGTGGAGTCCAATGCCGACGAGATCTTCAGGCTGGGATCACCGCGGGAATTAGAGGATGCAGGAGTCTACCCCTCCTTTGTGGTTACAGGCAACATGCCCCTGGTGGCAAGGGAATCCCTGCTGCCCAAGATATTTGAACTGGGTGAACAGGTGGTGGAGAGTTCCCTTGACCTGTTCGGCGGCATGATCGGACCTTTCTGCCTGGAGACCGTATGCACTGATAAACTGGAGTTCAGGATTTTCGAGATATCTGCCCGTATCGTGGCAGGTACCAATCTCTACATTTCAGGGTCCCCGTACTCTGACATGATAGGTCCTGACTTTTCAACAGGCCGCAGGATTGCCAGGGAGATCAAGAAGGCAGTAAAGTATGGCAAACTTCATGAGGTACTGTCGTGAATGAGATTTATGACGTAATTATTATAGGAGCAGGCCCTGCCGGTATGTTCGCGGCCCACGAACTGGCAGATAAGGGTCTTTCAATTATTGTTATAGAACAGGGCCGGGATATTGCTAAACGCAAATGCAAGATGGATATGGTCAGCCGGTGTACCCACTGCGAACCCTGTGACATCATGAGCGGCGTGGGCGGAGCCGGTACATACAGCGACGGTACGCTAAATCTTCGCCCGGATATTGGCGGGGACCTGAGCCAGTTCACAAAAGACACGGATGCAGCCTGGGCACTGGTCGATTATGTTGACCAGGTGTACCTGAAATATGGTGCACCTGAAAAATTGAATAGGCCAAAGGCTGCCGAAATCGAATCATTGAAACGCAGTGCAGCATCGGCAGGTGCCAGATTTCTGGACATACCCCAGCGGCATATCGGATCTGACAAGACACCTCAGTTGATCGAGAAATTCCAGCACGATCTTGAAAATTCAGGTATCTCGTTCATGCTTGAGACCACTGTCACTGATCTGGTTATCAAATCCGGCCGCTGTGCAGGTGTTATTTTGCAGGATGGCAGCATTATCGAGGCCAAATCCACCATACTGGCTCCTGGCCGCATTGGCGCTGGCTGGGTGGATGAATTAGTAAAAGAGCATAATATCAGGGCCAGGTACGCTGGTATCGATATCGGGGTCAGGGTGGAAGTGCCTGCCATTATAATGGAACCTGTGACAAAGATCAACAGGGACCCCAAGTTCCATATTTTTTCAAAAAAATACGATGATTTTGTCAGGACCTTTTGTACCAACCATCACGGGTTTGTGGTAAAGGAAGAGTACGATGGTTTCATTGCCACCAATGGTCACTCCATGAAGGACGTAGAATCTGAGAACACCAACTTTGCTTTTCTGGTAAGGGTGGAACTAACCCATCCTATTGAGAATACTACAAAATACGGCCGCTCGGTAGCCAAACTTGCCACCACCATTGGTGGGGGGAGACCTGTGCTGCAGCGTATGGGTGACCTGCGCAGAGGACGGCGCTCAACCTCTGAGAGGATACTGCGTAACCCGGTTGTCAATACCTTAAAAGATGTTACACCTGGAGACATTTCTATGGCAATGCCCCACCGTATCGTGATGGATATCATAGAGGGCCTGGAAGTATTAAATGCGATCATACCCGGGGTTGCTTCAGATTCCACATTGTTATATGCCCCTGAGATCAAATTCTACTCCATGCGTCTTGATGTGGATCATAATATGATGACTAGTATTACCGACCTCTATGCGGCCGGCGATGGTGCCGGATTGTCCAGGGATATTGTCAATTCCTCTGCTACGGGCGTATTAGCTGCCAGAGGTGTTTTAAATCAGAAGTAGTGGAAGATATTATGGAACTTAAAGATTTACTGATACAGAATAAAGTAGATGCCTTCCTGATGCATTCGGATAGTACCTGCAATGCAGATATGTATTATGCTACCGGTTTTTTGGCGGGTGATGCTTTTACATACCTGAATACAGGTAAAGAAATCCTACTTGTCTCAAGCATGGAGAAGGGCCGGGCTGAAAAGGAATCCTTTTTGCAGGATATCCGCTCGACTTCCGATTACAAGCTTAAGGATAAATTAGAGGAATATAAAGAGGGCCAAAAAGCATACTGCATGATGCTAGCCGGCCTTATTAAGGAAGAGGGATGCAATAGCATTGCAGTTCCCAGGAATTTCCCGTTGTTTTATGCACAATGCCTGAGTCGCGAAAGCATTCACCTCAATTGCATTGAAAGTCCGATTACAGAATTAAGGGCGAAAAAGACATCAGCTGAGATCCAGGCCATCTCAACCGCCCAGCGTGCATGTGAGCAGGCAGTGACATTGGCATTGGATTTCATTGGCAAAGCCCGTATCCATGATGATGAATTGATCAAAGATGGCAAGCCACTAACTTCTGAGAATATCAGGGCGATAATTCACCACTCTTTACTTGATAATGGATGTGAAGCTGATGATACTATTGTAGCCTGCGGTCCCGGGAGTGCTGATCCCCACTGGCGGGGAAGTGGGGTATTGAAGCCTCACCAGCCGATTGTACTGGACGTATTCCCACGCCATACGTTCCACAGATACTACTGTGATATGAGCCGGACCGTTGTTAGGGGAGAACCTGGGCAAAAGATAATAGAGATGCACAAAGCTGTCCTGGCAGCCCAGGAAGTGGCTATTAATATGATCAGACCAGGGATTATGGGCAATGAAATACATCAGGCAGTGTGTGATAGTTTTACCGATCTGGGATTTGATGTTGGCGATGAGGAAGGGTTCATCCATTCCACAGGACATAGTGTGGGATTAGATATTCATGAAAAACCGGGCTTGGGTCTGCAGGAAGATATACTGGAAGAGGGAAATGTGATTACTGTGGAACCGGGTCTTTATTATAAAGACGTGGGTGGGGTCAGGATTGAGGATATGGTAGTAGTCACTGCCAGTGGATGCAAGAATTTAACTATATTTGATAAGAATTTACAGGTATAATTTTAATTTAGGTGATAATTATGGATGAAAGCGAGATGTTGGAAGAGATCAACGAGATCATTGGAAAGTACGAAAAAGCCGGGCATATTCTTGCAAGGGTCAGGGAAGAAACTGCAAAACATGTCCAGGTAGGAGCTTCACTGTTGGATGTTGCACAATTTTCAGAGAACCTGATACGTGAAATGGGAGGTGAACCCGCATTTCCTATAAACATCTCAAATAACGAAGAAGCCGCCCATGCAACTCCGAAAAAGGATGATACGGCAGTATTTGCCGAGGATATGGTCAAGTTGGATATAGGTGTTCATATTGATGGGTATATCGCAGATACTGCAATTACAGTGGACCTGTCAGGACATCCCGAACTGGTCGAAGCTGCCGAAGCTGCCCTTGAAGCCGCCATCCGGATTATCCATGGTGGTATCAATACGGCAGAGATCGGAAATGTTATTCATGCTACCATTACTGAGTTTGGGTATAAACCTGTGGCCAATCTGACAGGACACGGGCTGGCCCAGTATATGCAGCATGTACCGCCTACTATTCCCAATATACCTATGGAAGTAGGTGTTACTCTTGAAGTGGGTCAGATCGTGGCGATCGAACCCTTTGCTACAAACGGCAGGGGTTATATCAGTGAAAGTAGTAATGCCGAGATATATCACCTGTTAAACACCAAACCCATCCGGACACCCGCTGCCAGGGCTGTATTAAAAGAGATCGGGCAATTCAGGACCCTTCCTTTTGCCAAACGCTGGCTCAATTCCAAACACCTGGATTTCGCACTGCTTCAATTGGAAAAGAATGGAAATATATCAGCATATCCGATTCTGAAAGAAGCGAATGGGACATTGGTGTCACAGGCAGAACATACCATCATGGTCGAAGAGGACAGCTGCAAAGTAATTACCAAATAATTTATGATAATTAAACAATAAGATTTTAAGTGATATGACAATTCAACCCGAAGATGTTTGCATTTTTATACCTACGCTTAACGAATCCAAGACAATAGGCCCGATTATTGATGAATTCAGGTCTTTGGGATTTTCCAATATCTTAGTCATTGACGGTCACAGTAAGGACAAAACTGCCGAGATCGCAAGGGAGAGAGGGGTTAATGTAGTTATGCAGACCGGCAATGGAAAAGGGCAGGCTGTCATCCAGGCATTTAATATTATTGATAGTGAATATGTAATTATGATGGATGGCGATGCTACATACTTGCCTTCTGAAGTCCATCTTCTTTTAGATGCACTGGAAAATGGTGCAGGCCACGTGATAGGTAATCGTTTCGCCAACCCCGGGAAAGGTGCATTTACCAGGTTAAATTCAACAGGGAACAAGATATTGAACAAACTCTTCGGGTTCGCATATGGAGGATGGCTCGATGATATTCTTTCAGGTTATAGGGGATTTACCAACGATACCCTCCAAAAAATGGCTTTGACCCAGAAAGGATTTGAGATCGAAACTGAGATAACTGTGGAATGTGTAAGAAACGAAATTAACATCAAGGTTGTTCCCATCACATATTTGCCAAGGCATGGTGATGGTGATACAAAATTAAATCCTGTTAGTGACGGATTCAGGATAATGAGGACGATATTTAATATGGCCAGAATAAATAATCCTTTATTTTATTTTAGTGTGATCGGCGGGATTACGATCCTTATTGGTTTTGTTGCCGGGATATATGTATTAAATGAATGGATGAATGGGATAACTCATCAATTGTTGGCAATATTTACAACACTTATCATAATAATTGGAATACAAATGTTCATCTTTGCCATGATGGGGGATCTGATCGTCTCGCTTCATAAAGAAACTATGAGGGGTTTTAGAATGCAAAAATAATTTATACCATTGATTAATACTGTGGGTTATGAAAATTGCAATTCTTGGCGGAACTGGCAGTATAGGACAAGGACTGGCTGTAAGGTGGGCTCAGAACCATGAAATAATTATTGGTTCCAGGCAATGCGAAAAAGCAGAATCAGCGGCAAATGAATATACTAATGTCCTTAAAAAATTCGACATGGCATGCAATATCTCAGGTTGTATAAACCTGGATGCTGTAGGGCAGGCAGATGTGGTGATATTATCAGTACCATACGAACATGTGACATCCACAATTGAGTCGATACAGGCCGATCTTAAGGATCAGATCGTTGTTTCCATAGTGGTTCCAATGAAAAAAAATGGCTATTTCAAATATGACCAGCCTGCTGCAGGTTCAGCTGCAATGGTGATCAAAAGTGCACTGCCGGAAAGTGTAAAACTGGTTTCTGCTTTCCATAGTGTGTCTGCAAAAAAGCTCTGCGAGATCAAGAAGATGTTAGATATGGATGTATTCATCTGTGGTGATGATGAACATGCTAACCAGGTAGTTTGTGATCTGGTAAAAGAAATCCCAAAATTAAGGCCATTGATCGCTGGTCCTCTTGAAGCTTCATCTATGTTGGAAAGTCTTACACCTCTACTTATTAACCTGGCGTTGTTCAATAAAATAAAACATCTGGGTATAAAATGTGAATAAAATGACTTTTTTTGCTTTTTCATTCAGTTCGAATGATATTCGAGAACAATCATAATTGAGATGCTTTTAGCATTGCTAATCAAGCCATTCTTCGTGATGTTGAAATAAAAGAAGTCAACAAAATGATTTCTTGTAAGGATGAAAACCGTGGTTTATTTAATTATCACTATGAACATTGTGGAACCGATTTAACTGATTTTCAAAATTGTCGCAATCCGATTCAACCTAATTTCAGGGAAATTTATATGCATTAGGATGATATATTTGAATTAAAGAAGTTGGAGATTTCTAATAGTATTAATTTAGCGAGGTGAGATAAATGGCAATTGACCCGATCTGTAAGATGAAAGTTGATGAAGCGACTGCAAAATTCACATCAGAGTATAAAGGTATAAAATTTTATTTCTGTGCTCCTGGATGCAAGGCAGAATTTGAATCAAAACCTGAAAAATATGCTTGAATAAAAATTGTAATAGACGGTGTGATAATAATGAAGGAAGAAATAATGGCAGATATAGATGAGATGATGAAAGGTCTAAAGACAGTTGATGATGCAATCAACCTGGCATTGACTATCGAAAATCAGGGACTAAAATTCTATTTAGAAAAAGCAAATACTGTAGTAAGTATTCCAGCTAAAGACCTTTTTATATATCTGGCAGCAGAAGAAGCTAAACATGTGGAATACCTTAATGATTTCAGAAAATCAGGTAATGCATCTGCAATAAGAAATGTTAATCAGGTTGATTTCATCTCATCTTTTGAGATGGAATTTACCGGTGCAAAACCTGGTGAGATGGATGTACTAATGGGAGCCTTGGGGTTTGAACAAAAAAATGAGAAATTCTATCAAAAACTGGCAGCACAGGCAGAGGACCCTGACCAGAAAGAATTCTTTAACAAATTGACTTCATTTGAACACGAACATCTTGAACTGATTGATGGTTTTATTGACGCTGCAACCCAGTTTAGAATGCAGACATAATAAATTGGGGTATTTTTATGGGGGACAAACCAGAACCTGTTGAACTGACTAAGGGTGTCTATTGGGTAGGGGTTATTGATTGGAACCTCCGTGATTTTCATGGTTATGTCACACCCAAGGGGACCACTTACAATGCGTATTTGATCGTAGATGAAAAAATCGCTCTTGTAGATACAGTCAAATCAGAGTTTTCTTCTGAGATGCTTAAGCGAATAAGCCAGATCATTGACCCTGCAAAGATCGACTACGTGATAGCCAACCATGTTGAAATGGACCATTCGGGATCACTCCCTGCAGTCATGGAAGTTGTCCCAAATGCACCAATATACTGCACAAAACGGGGACAAGATGGGCTGAGCCTGTATTACCATGGCGAAGGATGCGAGCACTGGCACTTTGAAACTGTGGAAACTGGTACTGAATTAAGTCTTGGCAGCAAGACATTGATGTTCATCGAAGCCACCATGCTGCACTGGCCCGATAGTATGCACACCTATATCAAAGAAGATAAGATCCTCCTCTCCAATGACGCATTCGGCCAGCATATTGCCACTTCAAAGCGGTTTAACGACGAAGTGGATGACGTGCTCGAGGACGCAGCTGAATATTATGCAAATATCCTGATGCCTTTTGGCCAGATCATATTAAAATACATCGAAACTGTGGGAGAACTGGGCATTGATATTGATATGATCGCACCCTGCCATGGAATTATATGGAGGGATAATTCTGCACAGATCATTGAAGCATATGGACGCTTTGCAAGGGGTGAGAACAAAGAGAAAGTGTTGATAATTTACGATACTATGTGGGGCAGCACCTACAAAATGGCAAATGCTATTCTGGATGGTGTAAAGTCTGCCGGTGTCGAAGTAAAATTACTGAATATCAGGAAGAGTGATCTGAGCAAGATCATAAAAGAGATTCTGGACGCACCTGTTATATTTGTCGGCTCGCCCACATTGAACAACGGAATGTTTCCTTCTGTTGGTGGCTTTTTGACATATTTAAAAGGCCTGCGTACAAGGGGAAAAAAGGCTGTTGCTTTCGGGTCATACGGGTGGGGGAAAGGTGCGGTAAAGGCCGTAGAAGCAGAACTAGTAGATGCCGGAATCGAGATAATGGAACCTGGGCTGGAAATACGATACCGGCCAGATGATGATGGACTTGCTTCCTGCAGATCGCTGGGGGAGCGGGTTGCTAATTTTGTAAAAGAACAGATGATGAAGGAGTGAGCTAAATGGAAGATAATGAAACCGAGATATATGAATGGGCAAAACAGAATGCTGAAGAACACGGGTATAAGCTGAACCCGGATTATGATATTGTGGCAATGGCTGTAAAAGCAATGGCTAATAATAAAAAAAAGTATGGGGAACAATACTGCAGTTGTCGTGAGATCACAGGTAAAAAGGAAGAGGACCGTAAGATAATCTGTCCGTGCGTATACAGATCAAGGGAGATCGAGCAGCGGGGAGCATGTAAGTGCGCA
>DATKUV010000045.1:0-2778 GCA_035530415.1 Candidatus Nanoarchaeia archaeon
CTTGTCCGTAGATATCCTGGGCAAGGATCTCCTGATCAAGATCTTCGATGCTGTTTATTCGATCATCGTTGAGATCAACTTCAACAATTACTTTTCGTTTAGTCATACAACAAAATCAGTGATGTTTTTATTAAAATATGTCACGAATTGTTTGAGAATGGATACTGTGCCCGAGTAAAAACTGGTCCCAAACTATTTCAAAAATAAAATTTAAGTGAGCATAGCAGCGATCCAGGCAAAAATCACTTTTTGATTTTCTAAGCCTCGATTTCTCATTTCATTCGAAATCTCGGTTCCCAAAGGCTTTCGCACCTCAGTACAATAAAGAATGTGGGAAGGCTTATCTGGTGTGTTCAAGATGGGTACAGGAGTTACTCTTCCGCTATGGCCGTTATGCTCATATAATTGCGAAGTACAAACCTGAATATCGCCTGAAACAAGCCCCGAAGGACTTGCATTCTAGCAATCCTACTTTATAGATCAGCAGCAATGGCACGGACTGTTAGTGGCAGCGGAATTAACACGGTATGGGGTGAACTTCCGAAGTTGATAATGGCGAAGATGAAAACTGAATTTATTACAAGGGGATGAATGTTAATTGATGATCAATGTATAAAAATTTCCGTATATGCTAAACGGTCTCCAGGCTTTTCTTCAAAATTTCCATGCCCACATCAAGAGCCTCACCGATCTTGCCAGCCTCGGGACCCCCGCCCTGTGCTAGATCGGGCCTGCCGCCTCCGCCGCCACCCACGATCTTTGACATATCCCGTACAAGGTCACCCGAATGAACACCATTTTTAATAGATTTTGGTAAAGCATGTTGCCCAAATGCTACTACAATCTTTGCACCTTCAAATTCACTTCCTAATAGTGCAACTACATCTGGGTCTCCTGTCAATTCGCTGGCAAGTTTCACTAGTTCTTCAACATCGGCACCAATGAATTTTTCCTTAACTATTATTACACCATTAATTACATTATTATCTTCTTTAGCTTTTGAAATGATATTCGCAGCTCTCACTATTGCGAATTCTTCCTTCAACCTGGAATTCTCTTTCTTGAATTCCTTCCATTCATCAAAGAATCTGGCACTGGTCTCAGGCAGATGTTCAGGTGAAACGCTAAACACATCAGCACTCAGCCTTAACAGGCTATCTTGCTCCTGCCAACGTTCAACCGCTGCTTCGCCTGCCGCATACTCAAGCCGTTCCACACCGTCCTGAATACGCTCGGTCTTTAACAATTTGATTGGACCTATCAACCCTGTGTTACTAACATGGGTCCCGCCGCACGCTTCCACGTCCACGCCCACTTTCAATATACGGATATCCTTGCCAGGAGGAACACCACCCTGGTACAGCACAAAACCGTATTTCTGTTCGGCCTCTGTCCTGTCCATCCAGGATATTTCGACCGGGATGTTGGCCATGACCGTCCTGTTGGAAATGCGTTCGATCTCTTTTAGCTCTTCCATACTGATACGCTTGAAATGAGAAATATCCAACCGTGCCCGCTCTTCGCTCTTCTGAGCGCCAGCTTGCCAGATATGATCGCCTAACACCCGCTTTGCTGCTTCGTTCACCACATGGGTGGCAGTATGATGTCGCATGTGGGCTAATCGTCTCTTGCCTTCCACGCTGCCTTTTATTGTATCTCCAGGTTTAAGGTTGACATTTTCCTCCAATACCACATGCAGGATCACACCTTTCTCATTCTGGACATCAATAACATGATATGTATCATTTCCAATCTCGATGGACCCATGGTCGGCTGGCTGCCCGCCGCCTTCAGGATAGAACATGGTCCTGTCAAGGACAATACTTCCATCAGTAACTGCCAGGACCTTTGCCTCAAAATCCAGACTGTCAGGTTGACTATAATATAGTGTTTCAGTAAGGGGCAGATCAGATATCCCTGGGATCTCAAGTTCAATTTCCTCTTTTTGTTCGGCTTTACTGTGACTCTCGGCAACAAGTGAATAGAATGTATCAGGCATATCTATTCGCAGTCCCACTTCTTTAGCTACCTCGGCTGTTATTTCAGGCGGGATACCATGGGTGTCATACATCTGGATGATCTCATCCAATGGAAATTCCTCACCCTTATCCATGTAATGCCGTGCGGTCTTGGCTACCAGACGGCGACCCCTATCGAGGGTGATCGCATATTTTTCCTCTTCCCTGTTAAGTATCTCAACAATAGTATCCAGATGCTCTTTAAACTCAGGATATTCTGGCATGTGATTTATTTGCATGGTGACTATCTCTGAGAGCGGCACTTTGATATGGGCCTCATCCATAAGTCGTAGCATTCTTCGAAGTACCAACCGGGCCAGATATCCTGCCTTTACATTTGAAGGGATAATACCATCGCCGAACATGAAAGCTAAACACCTGCTGTGGTCTGCAATGGCATAGACCCTCTCCACAGGTTCCATGATGGTCTGCAGTTTCTCAACAGTGGTCCCTATATTATCAGCTACCTGTTTTCTTAGTTGCATCAGGTTTGCTTCACCTGTTATATCCATATATCCGGCCAGCATTGCATTCTGACTCAATATCCTGGCATACTCGGGGTCGTCCAGTTTATGCTCCACCTCTGCCAGACCCATTAGTTCATTGACAATTTCAGGTAACACAGCATCGTATACTGTGGGTGAACCTTTACTGGCCCATACGAACCTCTCAAGACCATAACCGGTATCCACGATGTAATTGTCCATTTTGACATACGCCTCTCCCTTGATTATGATGTCTCCGCCTTTCTTTTGAGACA
>DATKUV010000046.1:0-2010 GCA_035530415.1 Candidatus Nanoarchaeia archaeon
AATCATATTATTTACCAGGGCCTGGATTATGACAAATAACATCAATAAATATAACACGATAAAAGCTGCACCGCCCGTGCCAAGGGCCATGTCCTTTAATGCAAGGATCTTTTTCTCCCTGCTCCCGTGGGCAGTGATACCGTCCCCAAAATCCGAAAGGCCATCCAGATGGTTAAAACCGGTTAAGGCGTAGATGGACGTAATCATTATTACAGCAACAATGCCAGGCTGATCAGGGATTAGAATGATCAACGCGGCAGCTATTATTCCAAGAAGCAGTCCGACAAGTATCCCTACAACTGAAAATAGATATGTCCGGTTTTGAAGAGGTACAAACCTGTCAGCTTTACCAGCCGGTAGAGTGGTTAAAAATCCAATTGCTCCCAGGACCCCATCCAGCATCTTTGGTCTATACCCCCGCTCTGGTATACATATTTGAGGAGACACCGCCGATCAAAGCTGCGATCACATCATCCATGAAAGGGCCAAGTTCTTTTATAACCCCAGGTTTTTTCTTATCGAACCTGACATACTCGAAAGTGCCCTTATGTCCTGCAATATAGGTGGCAATGCTCATTCCCAGCACTTCATCGCATATTAAGAATGTGAGGTCGCGGTCATAGGAATCCTTACTAAGGTTTGGCAGCTGTCCTGCTTTACCAGCTTCTTCCAGCTGGATACCTGAATAGATCAGAATGCACAGGTTTGGATCGATGAGGGCCACATCCAGTTCGTGCCTGAAAACAGCTTCAGCTTTTTCCCTGGTCTCTATACCGGGATGAGGGACATACAATTCCATGGCAGTAGAAAGGAGTACTTCTTCAGATAATCCCATGCTGGCAAGAATCTCTTTAATATCATGGTCAGATCTTCTGTCAATCTTATCAGGATTATCTGTTTTTTCAGCTAGAGGAGCGTCTGAGAGTTTCATTGCATTCAACCTTGTATTCAATTCACCATAAAGGGATGTTCATAATATATACAGCAGTAAGAATGGATAGATACAGGAAAATAGTTGCCATTCCCACAAGCATTGATCCTTTTTCAATATCTGCAGGAACAGGTTCCCTGAACTCACCTCCAAGAATGTAGTGTCCTTTTTTTTCCAGTTTCACACCCAAAGAACCGGCAGTCGCTGCCATAGGCCAGCCTGAATTGGATGAAGCTGTCTGATCGTGGTCCCTGATGCATGTCTTTACAGCATTTATTGGACTACCTGTAAATAGCGACCCTGCAAAAATAAAGATCAGGGATAGTCTGGCAGGAATCCAGTTCAGGATATCGTCCAGTCTGGCAGAAGCCCAGCCCAATTCAATAAATTCCTTGTTTTTGTACCCGATCATGGAATCCAGGGTATTCACTGCCTTGTATACAAGGGCACCGGGCAATCCAAGTATGAGATAAAAGAACAGAGGAGAGACAATTCCATCTACAAAGTTCTCAGATACGGATTCTATCACTGCAGAAGTCAGATGTGATTTGTCCAATTTGGTTGTATCACGACTGACAAGCGCTTTTAAGTCTTTTTTGGCATTATTTAACGTACCTGATTCCAATTGGGATTTTATTTGGCGGGCAGAGGTCAACAACATTCTAAAGGAAAATGTGGATTTCAGGAAATATGCTGCGAGAAGCAAATAAAATGTTTCTGAAATATATGAAGATGAGATTACCACTACTACCCCTGCAAGTAATGATAACCCTGCCGTGATAATGACCATAAAAATGCCAAATATCCTCTTATTGCCAAAAGATAGGTTCTTAAGATATTTGATTAATTTTCCTATCCAAACCACGGGATGTATGGTTGCAGGCGGTTCTCCGATTAAGATGTCCATTATAATTGCCAGCGCAAGTACTTCAAGACCAGGGGAAAATACAATTGTGTCCATTTTTATAACAGAGGTTCTATAACTTTTTTCCAGATCAATTTAACATCTTCAGGCTTGCCTTCGCTTACCATCAGTGCTTCAAGGATCTTATTTGCCACTTCTGGTTCGTGTATATGAT
>DATKUV010000047.1:0-2293 GCA_035530415.1 Candidatus Nanoarchaeia archaeon
TAATTGCATTAATAGGGAGAAATGCGGTGGTGCAAGATGTCGATCATATGCGAATGGAGATATTTTCACAGGAGATCCTGAATGCTGGATATATGAGCCTCATAAATAATAATTGCATCCCTAATTTAATTGAATGTCATATGCACAAAGGTTTTTTAAGTAGCAATGCAATTTAGGGGGTACATTCCCTAAATCGCGCCCACCAAAATCCGGGCGGCGCTGGTGAATCCAGGGCTATAGGAATTGTTTCCTATCGGAGGAAAATTTTAAATGGTTAAGAAAGAAGACAAAGCTGATCAAGAAGAGATCAAACATATAGTGCGTATCGCCAATACTGATCTTGATGGTAAGAAATCAGTGCAGTATTCCCTTATAGGGATAAAAGGTATAAATCGGCGAACTGCGCGTATCATTTCTAATAATGCAAATGTGGACCCCACTGCAACAATAGGGTATCTGGATGATGAAAAGATTGATTCATTGAAAAAGACAATTGATAAAATTGAATCTATCCTACCGACATGGATGCTGAACAGGCGTAAAGACCTGCTAAGTGGAGAGGATAAACACATTACATCTACAGATGTTCTACTCGTTAAGCTGGAAGACCTGAATACCATGAAAAAGACCCGCTCATATAAAGGTATCAGGCATGAACGAGGGCATAAGGTAAGGGGTCAGAGGACCAAATCCTCAGGTAGAAAGGGACTAACCGTGGGTGTAAAGAGGAAATCCAGTTAGGTGGTGATTTATTATGGGATATCCAGGTAAGAATACAAAGTCATATGAAACTCCTAAACATCCATGGCAAGCTGCCAGAATGACGGAAGAAGTTGGCCATATCAAGACCTACGGGCTCAGAAACAAGCGCGAAGTTTGGAGAGCCCAGAGTGTACTTCGAAAATATCGCCGCTCAGCCATGGAATTATTGGCAGAGACCACAGAAGGTGAATTGACAGGGCACACCAAACAGAAAGCTGATGACATTTTGAACAAGCTTAAACGATATGGTATATTAACTGTTGAAGGTGGTTTGGATGATATTCTTGCATTAGATGCAAAGAATTTCCTTGACAGAAGGCTTCAGACACAGGTATACAGACAGGGGTTCGCAAACAGCTTGAGGCAGGCAAGACAATTCATCACGCACGGTCATATTTCCATTGATGGAAAGAAGACAACCGTGCCCAGCTACACAGTCTCAAAGGATGACGAAATGAAGATCGGATATTACACAACCTCTTCACTAGTAAACGAAGTTCATCCATCCCGTCCGGCCCAGATAATGAAACAAGAGATTGCCCAGATCGCGGGTGCGCGGGAAGAACAAAAAGGCAGAGGCCGAAAAAGAGGGCGTAGATAAAACATTAAGGAGCTAGAAAAAAATGGCAGAAGGTAAATGGGGTGTTGCCCACATCCAGGCATCATTCAATAACACTATCATCACAATAACAGATCTTACAGGAGCTGAGACTATTGCCAAGATGAGCGGAGGTATGGTGGTCAAAGCCGCCAGAGATGAGAGTTCTCCGTATACGGCAATGCAGATGGCAAACCAGCTGGCTGATAAACTTAGGGACAAGGATATTGTTGGTATCCATGTTAAAGTCCGAGCACCTGGTGGAAACAAACAGCGGAGTCCAGGTCCAGGAGCACAGGCTGCAATAAGGGCTTTTGCCAGGGCAGGTATCAGGATCGGCAGGATCGAAGACGTCACTCCAATTCCCCATGACGGTACTCAGGCCAAAGGCGGCCGCCGGGGACGAAGAGTTTAGGCGAGGCAAATAATGGAAATAGAAATTATCGAGTTATCTGACGATAAAGCTAAATTCTTGCTCAAAGATGTCAAGGCTGCTGTGGCAAACGGGCTTAGAAGGAGCATGTTAGCAGAAGTGCCCACTATGGCAATTGATTATGTGAATATTTACGACAACACATCTGTCCTATTTGATGAGCAAATAGCTCTCAGATTTGGATTGATACCGCTCATTACTGATGTGGATTCATATGTATTCCCTGAGGATTGCGATTGTGAGGGAGAAGGCTGTACAAAATGCCAGCTTTCTCTCACTTTGAGTGCTGAAGGCCCAAAGATGGTATATTCAGGTGAGTTATTATCCAGTGATCCAAAGATCAGTGTGGCAGATGATAAGATTCCAATCGTTGAATTGAAAGAGAGACATAAATTAGTACTTGAAGCAATTGCTAAATTGGGTACTGGGCGCAAACATTCCAAATGGCAGGCTGGAGTAGGATGCGGTTACAAGAATATGCCCATAATTACGATTGCAGA
>DATKUV010000048.1:0-4393 GCA_035530415.1 Candidatus Nanoarchaeia archaeon
CAGTCCTTGTGGCATCGATCACTCACTTTGGCACGTATTCGATCAAAGAAATGAAAGAATATCTGGCAGGCAAAGGACTTCCCGTAAATCTTTGATCAATTCTGTTCTGATTTACGGTACAATATAGTTTTTCTAAATAAAATATTTTATTGTCTTTTTTGTATAGCCTTCTCTAATTTTTTTGCCCACATATCTGATTCCTGTGTATATTCACATTCCAGATAATGAGATACGGCTTTAGCAAGAGCATCTTTTGTGTTTTGTTCACCTGTTTTTTTTTTCAAAGAGATCAGGTCATCTTCCAATATGACCATTTGTGCATGCATAATTTTTGACATAGTTTCACCTTTAATTGTATTTATTAAGTATTTGTGTTAATCTCATTGTGATGTGAGTATGATAATGATGTATAATATATGTTTGCATTGTTTTAACCTGTAATATAGAATTTATCCCAGTATTGTCTAAATATCACCCAGAGTTCTGGCAGATGCTGTTGCAGCAATTCATTTTGGGTGCAGCATGCATCCAATTTGAGTCTTTTTTCAAGTGATCTGGCAAGAGGTCTGGCAAGTAGTCTCCTAACCCTGGTCTCGTATTGCTCAAGCAGCGTTATATCATCATTTTCAATAGCTCTGATTATCGTATTCCCAGCCACCTCACCAGCCAGCATGGCACTATTAATACCGGCGCCTGTCACAGGATCTGCCATGCCTGCACTATCCCCTACCAGCAATATGTTATCGTATACCAGCTTTTCCCGGAGTCCACTAATCGGAAGGGCGCCTGAGATATATTTTGTGACCTCACCATCCAGCCGTCCTGAAATATTGGACTCTTTAATAAATGCGTCCAGATATTGATGGGGGGACTTTGACCCTGCAACCGTTATTCCCAACCCCACATTTGCAGAATCTGGTCCTGTGGGATATATCCATACATACCCACCCGGCGCATGATCTGCATCAAAAAAAATCTCACTGGTATTGTGAAGAGGTTCTATTCCTTTTATGTGATACTGAGCACAAAAAGCTGCCCTTTGTTTTTTTATGCCAAGAAGTGAGGATGTTTTTGAAAAAACACCATCAGAACCCACAATTATCTTTCCAGAAGCTACACCACCAGGAAATCTTACACCATCAGTGACCAGATCGATAAGAGGTGATCTCCACTTGATATGGGCTCCCGCCTCTTCTGCTTTTTTGACCAGGGACATATCAAATTGTGACCTGTCAACTACAAAACCATTCAATTGGAAATCATGATACGAAAGATCAGGGAAATATGTGCGCATTTTTGATATCTTTGACCGGATCCCACAATCAACAGGCATTTCGATATTGATCGAAAGGCCTACATATCCTGCACAGGGAGATTTGCATACTGCATCTCTTTCCAGCATCAATACCCGATATCCGGCCTGGGCTACAGTAAATGCGGTAATTGCACCCCCCGGACCTGCACCGATAACGATCAAATCATAATCCATTGTTAATCTGCCCTTTAATTCTCAATCTCCCTCAAATGATCATGTATGCAATAAATCTAATGATAGACCATTCTTTACTGAAAGACATTATAGGAAAAGTAGCCAGGGAAATTGTAGATGATGATATGGTAATTCATTACAGTTTTGTGATGTTTTGTAAAAACCGTGGTAACATCCTGTCCGGCCTGCCGTCTGGTTTGGGATACTGTGTATCGTGAGTTTGCCGAAAAAGAGGGTATTCCTTACAACTTTGAGGTAAAACATTATGCAGAGATACTGGACGAGAAGATACAGTCGGGTGAGTTCAAGTTTGAAAAAGAGATCAATGCAAAGGTCACATGGCACGATTCATGCCATATCGGCCGTGCAAGTGGAATATACGAACACAGATTTTATCTAAAGTCGGTGTCTAAAAAATAACTGGAAAATGGGACTGTGTCGGGCAAGTACAACCGCTGGACCAGGCGCCACATGCCCAAGACCATGAAGCTGACCGGCAATATCAGCGCTGTGGCATTTTGAGAAGATGATCGATAAGTGGGCCAGGCTGTTGAATATCCAGATACTGCAGTCCATCAAACCGAGCGGCAGGGAATATCATCTGATTACGTTAATGGGACCAAAGGGAGGCTGGAGAGAGGCACCATGATCTGCTGCGGTGGTGATCCTGATGTGTCTGGCTGTGTTATAAAGTTCGGAACGGGCGCAGGTTCCAGTGCAGGAGGGGGCGGCTGTTCATTTGTAGCTGGAATTGTTTTTTCTTATTATTATAGATTAAGTATAAATCCTGTCGACAGTAATTAAATCATATGAAAGATTTGAAACAAATTGAAGAAACATTAACACAAAACAAATCTGTTTTACGGGATAAGTTTAAAGTCGTACATATTGGGATTTTTGGATCATATGTACATGGTGAACAATCAAAAGTGAGTGATATTGATATTCTTGTTGAATTCTCTGATCCAGTGGAGTGGGAGTTTATTGACATTAAAGAGTTTCTGGATTCGCTTTTAGAAGTTAAAGTAGATCTCGTGACAAAAAATGCATTAAAACCTCAGATCAGAGACCGTATTTTAAATGAGGTGGTCTATGCTTGAAAGATAGACCATATGATTTGTATGTAGAAGATATTCTTGAATCCATTGAAAAAATAGAGAATTATATTGGTGGATTTTTAATTTAATATAGGTGATTCGATGTCATTTCCACTCCTACGATACACTATAAGTACTATAGTGGCTATAGAAATAACATAATATGAGTGCTACAACCACAATTCAAATAAAAACAGAGACGCGTGACACCTTACGTGAAATTGGACATATGGGCGATGACTATAACACGGTCATTGAAAATCTAATTATTGAACACAATCGTTATAGCCTTGTAGAACACGGAAAACAGGTTGTCGAAGAGCGCAAAAAGGAATTTGTCAATATAGATGACCTTTGATGTATTGGTTCTTCCAGACCTTTTTAAGAACCTCCCACCTACTTTTAGGGATAACATTAAGGCAGCAATTAAAGAGTTGAATGACCCTTTCCCAGGCACTGGAAAAGGTGAGAAAAAGGAGATTAAAGGTGCCAATGATGTTGCATATCGTTTAAGAGTAGGACGTTTTCGTATATTCTATCGAATAGATAAGGAAAAACGCATCGTTTACGTATTTGACCTTCTTACAGCAGAACAGGCACATAAAAAATATGGCCGGTTGTGACTTCAACTCAATGATTCAATTTCACATTTTTCTTTAACATTGTGGGATAACATCACTATAAATGGAAATATTTTTCAAACATGTAAATCACAATGCCTGAATTAATAGACAGCGCGGGCATCAGTGCAGGAGAAGGGGCAGGGAATATAAGAAACAAATAGAGAAGAGTAATTCTTTTTTATCGACACGGATTAACGCGATTTACACAGATTTTCGTTACATAAAATCTTGATTTTTTTTTCAGCGCTCTCCGAGCCCCACCCACGTCGGTCTGATGACCGACTGCCACCCATCTACAATTTTTATAAAATAAAAAATAGATTTCAAGTGGCTCCGGCACTTCCCGGCATAACATCCTACCTTCATTCCCGCACATCACCCGCGGTCCTCCACCTCCCCCCAGATCCCCTTACAAGAAAAGCTCTTCTTCAGGATGATCTACGAGACCAGACCCGGGGAGGTCCTGGAGGCCAGGATCGAGCTGTGGAACCGCAATACCGGCGAGATTACCTTCAGCTAAATCCTCGCATGCTCGGATTTACCCAGAACACAGGATATGCTATCTTGTGCATCCCCAAGATCAAGGGCAAGTACAACAGTTGGACCAGGCGCCACATGCCCAAGACCATGAAACTGACCGGCAATACCAGCGAGATGCTGCAGCATTTCGAGAAGATTATCGATAAGTGGGCCAGGCTGCTGAACATCCAGAAACTGCAATCCATCAAGCCCAGCGGCAGGGAATATCATCTGATCACGTTAATGGGACTGCGGGAGGCAGGAGAGAGGCACCATGATCCTAATGGCGGTGATCCTGATGTGTCTGCGAAGGCGGCTGGGCACAGCAAGGAGACGAAGGCGAGGTATTATAAGAAGGTAAGCTATGAGGAGGCGCAGGAGTCGTTTGGGAGGCATCATACGGCGTTTGTGGAGGGGGGGTGATAATATCTAATAGTAAAGCGATACACTACAACGAAACATCTTATTAAATAGCCAAGTCATAATATATATTACGGGGAGTTGTTGACGATTACAGGCGGCCTGTACTTCAGGGAAGACATTGAAATTATGGATCGTGGAGATCTGGATGCATTGATCGATGAACGTATAGAATATACTGTCAATTATGCAGCAGAAAACTCTCCATTTTACAAAAAATGGTTTAAAGATCAGAAGATCAAACC
>DATKUV010000049.1:0-4223 GCA_035530415.1 Candidatus Nanoarchaeia archaeon
CCAGGTCTACGGACCCACCCCTTATGCCGGTATGCAGACCTCAGCTGATAACTGGGGGCCAGGTCGAGGTATGGCCAGGGTACCCAGGATAAAGAACGGCAACCGAGTTGCCCGTATATGCCAGGCAAGAGGCGGACGGAAGGCCCATCCTCCAAAGGTCGAGAAGGATTATTCTGAAAAGATCAACAAAAAGGAACGTATCAAAGCCATAAGATCAGCCATTGCTGCAACATCATCACAAGATATAGTAAGGCAGAGGGGACACAGGTTTGATGCAGTACTTCCAATAATTGCATCAGATGACCTCCAGGACGTCAAGACCACTAAAGAGGTCACCGGTTTCATGGAAGCTGTTAAAGTATACGAAGATGTGTTAAGAGCCAAGAACGGCAAGCATATAAGAGCAGGCGGAGGCAAAAGGCGCGGGCGCAAATATAAAAAGCCCAAGAGCATCCTCCTTGTGATCGGCCAGGATAACGGGGTCATACGTGCTGTCAGAAACCTGGCAGGTGTAGATGTGGTCACTGTTAACAGACTTAATGCAGAACTGCTGGCACCAGGCACTCACGCAGGCAGGTTGGCCATCTGGACCGAATCTGCAATACATACCTTAGGCGAGGTGGTATGAATGTCAATTATCAAACATCCGTTCGTAACAGAAAAGGCAACCTACGTCATTGAAGAGAACAACACACTGCAATTCATAGTGGACATCAATGCAACCAAGACCCAGATAAAGCGAGAGATCGAGAAACTGTATGGTATCCCGATATTCAGTGTAAATACAATGATAACCATGAAAGGTAAGAAAAAGGCCATTGTGACCTTTGAAGGCGATAATACCGCCAGTGAACTGGCATCTAAACTTGGAATATTCTAGGGAAGGTGAAACAATATGGGAAAAAGAATCATATCACAAAATCGCGGTAAAGGCACACCAACCTATAGAGCACCATCCCACAAATTTAAAGCAGAACTCAAACACATTAAAGTGGATATGGATGAGACTGTGTATGGAGAGATCATTGAGATAGTCCATGATCCTGCAAGATCTACACCAATTGGAAGAATAAAGCTGGATAATAATGAAGAACGTTTCATTCTGATACCTGAAGGCATTTCAGTGGGGCAGAACATAGCATGCGGAATTTCTGCAGAAATCAAGCCTGGAAATACACTGCCATTAAAAGAGATCCCTGAAGGTATATTGTTATGCAATATTGAAAATACTCCTGGGGACGGCGGACAATTTGCCAGGGCAAGCGGTGTTTATGCAGTATTAATAGCTCATGATGCTAACAAGACAGTAGTACAGCTCCCAAGTGGAGGTATGAAATGGTTAAGCCCAAAATGCAAGGCCACAATCGGTGTGGTAGCTGGGGCAGGCAGGACAGACAAACCCTTTGTCAAAGCTGGAAAGAAATATCATAAACTCAAAACACGAGCTGCAAAGTATCCAAGGGTAAGTTGTGTTGCGATGAACGCTGTAGACCATCCGTTCGGAGGCGGCGGTTGGCAGCATCCAGGAAAACCCAAGACAGTAGGTAGAAATGCTCCGCCAGGTCGAAAGGTAGGTTCTATCGCGGCAAGAAGAACAGGAGTGAAAAGATAATGGCTAAAAAAATAACCTCAAAATTACCAAAGCGAAAAGGCGAGTTTACCTACCAGGGAAAGACTCTTGAAGAGCTCAAAAAGCTGAGCCAGGAAGAGTTTGCTGAACTTGTGCCTGCCAGACAGCGCAGGACCATAAAGCGCGGCCTTGGTGATAAACATAAAAAAATATTACAGAATATCAAAAAAGGTGACACCACCATAAAAACCCATGTAAGAGACATGATAATAATGCCTGAAATGGTAGGTCTTAATCTGGAGATCCACAATGGTAAGCAGTTCGAGAAGGTTGAAGTAATCCCTGAGATGCTTGGACATTACTTTGGAGAATACTCACTGACAAGAAGGCGAGTTGCACACGGCTCGGCCGGTGTAGGGGCTACCAAGTCCAGTAAGTTCGTGCCACTCAAGTAATGGAGGAAAAGTAGATGTCAAGAATTCAATATTCAAAACAGACAAACCCTGAAACCTCATGCAAGGCCATGGGTCATGAACTCCATATCTCCCCAAGACATTCCAGGGAAATCTGCAGGGTTTTAAAAGGTATGAAGGTAGACCAGGCAGAAATGTACCTGAAAAATGTGGTAGCATTGAAACAGGCAGTTCCTTTCAAACGGCATAATGATAGTATGGGACACCGCAAAGGCCCAATGGCAGCAGGCAGGTATCCCCAGAAGGCTGCAAAAGAATTTATTAAGATATTGGAAAATGCCAAAGCCAATGGCGAATATAAAGGACTGGATACCGAACGGCTGAAGATAATCCAGATAGCCCGCCAGAAGGGCCGAGTCATTAAGGGATTTATGCCCAGAGCAAGAGGCAGTTCTTCACCAAAAAATACAGAGACAGTCAATATAGAAATGATCCTTGAGGAGGTGCAGTAAACATGGGCGTCGAGAGAAAATTCGTAAAGGAAGGACTAAACAAGGCAATGATCAATGAATACTTTACCAAGCAGCTTGAGCGTGCTGGATATGGCGGAATGATCATGAACCGCACACCAATGGGCACCCAGATTACATTACAGGCTGAAAAACCAGGTATGGTTATTGGAAAGGGCGGCAAGGTCATACATAAACTAACCCGTGATATGGCTAATATTTATAATGTGGATAATCCTCAGATCGATGTGCAGGAAGTTAAAGTACCTGAACTTAATGCCCAGATGATGGCTAATCGTCTTGCAAGCTCTCTAGAAAGAGGCTGGTATTTCAGAAAGGCAGGCCATAACATGCTGCGCAGGATCATGGATTGTGGAGCATTAGGCTGCGAGATCATTATTTCAGGAAAGCTGACAGGACCTAGATCAAGAGTCTCCAAGATGGTGGACGGTTACATTAAACACGCAGGCCAGCCAGCAATAGAACTGGTGGATAAAGGGTTTGCTACAGCAATTAAGAAGCTGGGAACCCTCGGATGCAGTGTACGCATTGTACCCCCTGGCACCGAACTCCCGGGCAAGTTCCATATGCTCGTGGATGAAGCCCCAAAAACTGCTGAAGTTGAAACACCTAAGCAAGGCATCAAAGAAATGCTGGAAAAGGCTCCTGAGAAACAGTCTGCTATGAAGAATATCAGACAGGTTGGTAGTGCCTGGGAACACAAGCATAATGATATGGACTGGCATCCAATGTCCATACCTCATCCAGCGGCTGCAAAGCCTGCTGAGAAAGTTGTTCATGCTGAAAAGGTTGATAAAGAAGTTACATCAAAAACAACTCCGGACACTCCATCTGAACCAAAAGTAATTTCGAGTGATGATGCCCGGATCCACAATGGTGAAGAAGAACACAAGCACGAAGACTATGATTACTGGCATCCTGCCTCAAGAATTCACAAACCCAAAGGAGAGGAATGAATATGGCTATCCTGCGAGTAGACGAGATCAGGAACATGAGCAATGAGGAAAGGCTGGATGAACTGGAAACGCTCGGTCATGAGCTTATCAGGGAGCGTGCCATAGCATCGGCTGGAGGCGCCCCTGAAAACCCGGGCCGTATCGGTGAGATACGCCGGACCATAGCCAGAATTCAAACTATCAAGAAGGAGCTTGGCGATTAAGGAGAATAAATAATGCAGTTATCACCACAAAACCTCATTCATCACGAATTGATCGGTCTTGAGGCAGAGGTGATATACAGCACTAATAATACTCAAATTGGAATCAAAGGAAAAGTAATAGACGAAACAAAGAATACTATGAAGATCGAAATGGACAGCGGTCAGGTAAAGATCCTGCCAAAAATCCACACACACTTCATATTCACAATACCCGTCCAGTCAGGTAGACGTTACCTCCCTGACCAACAGATGCGGGTCAAAGTCGATGGATCGTTACTGCAATCACAACCCGAAAATCGTATCCAGACTAAGTTCAAAAAAAGCATTCAGAGACGAATAAACAAATAATAATCAAATAAAAATAATGAGGAAATTAATATGACACGAGATATTGGGTTGGACGTTAATGCACCTGAAACTGAGTGCGATGACATCAATTGTCCGTTCCATGGCACGCTGCCGGTCAGAGGACAGGTTTTTACTGGCTCTGTGGTCAGCAGCAAAATGAATCATACAGTGGTGGTCAAGCGTACATCCGAGAAATTGATCAC